>JAGHTV010000132.1 GCA_018065165.1 Candidatus Sodaliphilus fimicaballi
CCATACTTCAACACGCCACCTATCTCGTGCAGTGCCTCAAATACGGTTACCTCATAGCCACGCTTAGCCATATCGCCAGCAAATGTCAAGCCTGAAGGACCACTGCCAATTACGGCAATCTTGATACCGTTTGAAGCGGGTTTCTCTACTGCTTGCTTTGCTCCCTGGGTGCGTTGCCAGTCGGCAGCAAAACGCTCCAGGTAGCCGATGGCTACAGCCTGATGCTTCATCTTCAGGTGGATGCACTTGCTCTCGCATTGTTTCTCTTGTGGGCATACGCGACCGCAAACAGCGGGCAGCGAGCTGGTTTGCTTGATGGTTGCAGCTGCTTCCTCAAAGTTGCCACGCTCTATGTTCTTGATGAAGCCGGGGATGTTGATGCTTACAGGGCAGCCTGTTACGCACTGTGGGTTGTTGCAGTCGAGGCAGCGTGTAGCCTCACGCATTGCTTGTTCTTTTGTGATGCCTTGGTTTACCTCCTCGTTGCATGTGATGCGATAGGCGGGGTCGAGCTGGGGCATTTCAACACGCTCAATTGCGGTGCGCTCTTTAGGTGACATTGATGCACGCAGGTCGGCGCGCCATTGCTCATTGCGTGATTCGTTTATATCAGTCATAGTGATGTTTCTTGTTTTGTATTGTTGTTTTTTTCTCCCGGATAAACTGGATAATTCGGAGTTTCCGGTTTTTGTTAACGTTTGCGTTAGCGTTAGCGTTTGTGTTAGCGTTTACGTTAATTAATATCCCTTCAGTCGCATCATGAGTTCGTCAAAGTCGATCTGGTGAGCGTCAAACTCGGGACCCTCGACGCACACGAAGCGTGACTTGCCTCCCACATTCACACGGCAAGCGCCGCACATGCCTGTGCCGTCAACCATGATTGCGTTGAGCGATGCCTCGGTAGGCACTTCGTACTTCTTAGTGAGCAGTGATACAAACTTCATCATGATAGCAGGACCTATAGTAACGCAACGGTCAACCTTCTCACGCTGTATGACTTCTTCAACACCTGCTGTCACAAGACCTTGCTTGCCATAGCTGCCGTCGTCGGTCATGATGATAACGTCGTCGCTTGATGCACGCACTTCGTCCTCAAGGATGATGAGGTCTTTGCTACGACCAGCCAGCACGCTTATAACACGGTTGCCGGCTTCCTTCATTGCACGGATGATGGGCAATAGGGGAGCGACACCTACACCACCACCACAGCAAAGTACTGTGCCATATTTTTCGATCTTAGTGGCTTGTCCCAGAGGACCTACAACATCGGTGAGTGCATCGCCTGGTTCAAGCGATGTAATCTTGCGGGTTGAGTCGCCCACTGCTTGAATTACAAGGGTTATTGTTCCGGCAACGGGATCGCTGTCGGCTATGGTCAATGGAATGCGTTCGCCGTTTTCACCACAGCGTACAATCACAAAGTGACCGGCACGGCGTGCCTTGGCAATGAGAGGCGCTTCAACTACCAGCTTGGTCACATTGGCCGAGAATTGTTCTTTAGCAACAATCTTGTTCATAGTGTATTTAGTTTATAAGATTTATTTCTATCTTGCAAAGTTAACAATATATATTAGGTGGACAAAGAAAAAAAGAGTTTTTTATTACGCTATATCTCGTCCTGTGTATAATTGATAATACTTTCCGTGTTGTTTAAGCAGCTCGTCGTGTGTGCCGCGTTCGATGATGTGTCCGTGGTCGAGCACGATGATGCAGTCGGCATTGCGCACTGTCGACAGACGGTGAGCGATGACAAATGTGGTGCGTCCTTTCATCAGTGAGTCCATGCCGCGTTGTACCATTATCTCGGTGCGGGTGTCGATTGATGAGGTAGCCTCGTCGAGTATGAGCACAGGCAAGTCGGCCACCGCTGCACGGGCAATTGCCAGCAGCTGGCGTTCGCCCTGACTCAGGTTGCTGCCATTGCCTGTTAGCACTGTATTGTAACCATTGCTCAAGCGGCGTATAAAGTTGTCGGCATTTGCCAACTTTGCTGCTTCTATGCAGTCTTGGTCGGTAGCATCAAGTCGGCCATAGCGTATATTGTCGAGCACGGTGCCGGTAAACAGATTGGTCTCCTGCAGTACCATTCCCAGTGAGCGACGCAGGTGCTTTTTCTTGATTTGAGTTATGTCTATGCCATCGCAGGTGATGCTGCCCTGCTGTATGTCGTAGAATCTGTTTATTAGATTTGTAATGGTTGTTTTACCTGCACCGGTGCCGCCCACAAATGCGATCTTCTGGTCGGGCATGGCATTGATGTTTATATCGTGCAGCACGGTCTTGGCTGCTGTGTAGCCAAAGTCTACATTCTCGAACTCGATGCCGCCATCAACCCTTATGAATTGAGGCTTGCCACCAACTTCGGCAGGCACTTTCCATGCCCACAGGCCTGTGCGTTGCACTATGGGCAGCAATATTGTTTCTTCGTCGTCTTGTGCCGCGTTCACAATCTCGACTGTACCATTGTCGCTCTCGGGCTCCTCATCGAGCAGGGCAAACACTCGCTCGGCACCCACTGCAGCATTAAGCACGCTGTTAACTTGCTGGCTCACATTGGCTATGGGGCGAGAGAAACTCTTGTTTAGCGTGAGGAATGCTACCAGCGTACCCAGCGACAAGTCGATGTGTGCATATAGGATGAGTGCGGCACCCGCAACACCCAGCAGTACATAGTTCAACTGACTCAGGTTGCCATTCACGGGCATTACGATGTTGGCGATGCGATTGGCGTCATATGTGCTGCTTCGCAGGTCCTCATTTATGCGTTCAAAGTCTTCTATCGCCTTGTCCTCGTGGCAAAATACCTTTACAACCTTTTGTCCAGTCATCATTTCCTCGATAAAACCATTGACCTCGGCAAGCTTTTGCTGCTGGGTCTTGAAATGTCTGCGCGACAGCTTGCCCAGTTGCGTGGTCGACACAGCCATGAGCAGAGCCATTATCACTGCGACTATACTCAAGGGTATGTTCAACGCGAGCATGCTAGCAAAGGTTACCGTGAGTGTAATGATTGAGCTGAACACTTGTGGCAGGCTCTGACCTATCATTTGTCGCAAAGTGTCAACATCGTTGGTGTAACGCGACATTACATCGCCATGGGCATGTGTGTCAAAGTAGGCTATGGGCAGTGACTCCATGTGCTTGAACATTGATGTGCGCAGGCGGTACATGGTTCCTTGGCTCACATTTATCATGAGGCGGTTGTGAATATATGAGCACACAACGCCAGCCATGAGTATCAGTGCCAGTGTAAATAGGGTTTGGGCCAGCGACGAGTAGTCGGGATTGTCGACCTGGGTTAATGGCACTATGTAGTCATCTATCAGGCTGCGGGTAAATAGGGTAGAGGCCAGTGTGGTGAGCGATGTGACTATGATGCATGCCACAACTGCCAGGCACGAGAACTTGTAGTTCTTGAGCACTATGCGAGTGAGTCTCAGCAGTGTTCCTTTGCTTGCTTTTGCTTTCATTGCTCAACCTCCTTTCTTGTCTTGATGGCGTCAAAGTCGCGGTTCTCCTCGTTTTGCAGAGCACATATCTCTTGATATATCTCATTGCTATTGAGCAGATTCTCGTGAGTACCCCATCCACTCATCTTGCCATTATTGAGCAGCAGTATCTTTTCACACTCCTTGATGCTGCTTATGCGTTGGCTGATAATGATTTTAGTTACATTGGGCAGATGTGTTGCAAATGCTCGACGTATCTTTGCGTCGGTCTCGTTGTCGCATGCACTGGTCGAGTCGTCAAGCACTACGATGCTGGGCTTCTTGAGCAATGCTCGGGCAATGCACAGTCGTTGCCGTTGTCCGCCCGACACATTGGTTCCTCCCTGCTCAATGCGGGTTTCATACCCGTCGGGCATCTGGCTAATGAATTCGTCGGCACATGCTACTCGACATGCGTCACGGCACTCGTCAAGTGTAGCGTTGGCATTGCCCCAACGCAGGTTGTCAAGTATTGTGCCTGAGAATAGTACATTCTTTTGCAGCACTACGGCCACACTGTTGCGTAGGGTTGTTAGGTCTAACTTGCGTACATCCTTGCCGCCTATGCATACCGAGCCTCGCGACACATCATACAGGCGGCTCATCAGGTTTATGAGGCTTGACTTTCCGCTACCTGTGCCACCTATTATGCCTATGGTTTGTCCACTCTTTATGTGCAGGTCTATGCCATGCAATGCATACTCTCCACTGCCTCCCTTGTAGGCAAAGCTCACATTGTTGAAATCTATGTCGCCATTAGCAATTTCAGTATCGGCGTTGGCAGGATTGGCGATGTCGGGTTCTTCGTCGATAATCTCGGCAATGCGTCGGCCACTGGCGGCACTCATCGTGATTTGCACAAATATCATGCTCAACATCATCAGCGACATGAATATGCTCATCACATAGGTAAACAGTGATGTCAACTGGCCTGTTGTAAGTTGTCCCGAAACGACAAATTTTGCTCCCCACCACGATATTGCAATGATGCAACCATACACCACCATGTTCATTACCGGATGGGTAGCAGCCATCATGCTCTCGGCCTTGACATACAGGTTGCGCAGAGCTTTGGCG
>JAGHTV010000547.1 GCA_018065165.1 Candidatus Sodaliphilus fimicaballi
TTCCACACCCAGTCGGCATTAGTGCGCACATATTCACGCTCGCCAGTGAGGATGAGGTTGATGATGGCGTTGAGGTCGGCAATGTCGATGACACCGTCGCCGTTGAGGTCGCCCGCGTCGCTGCGTTCGGCTGTTCCCAGAATCATGTTGATTGTGGCGTTGACATCGGCAATGTCAACATCGTTGTCGTGGTTTACATCGCCCTTGAGTTTAATTGCCGCATTGGCCATTGCTGCGCAGGCGAGCACAGCAATCATCAGTGTTAAGTATCGCTTCATTTGTAGTTGGGTTAGTTATTATGTGCAAAGTTACAAAAAAATTGCAAAAAGTGGCGAATTTGAGCGAAATATCGTACCTTTGCATTGATATGCAACTGCCTGAACAATTCATAGAACAGATAATGCGTCTCTTCCCCGACGAGGGCGAGAAGATGCTGCAAGCCATAGGCGAGACATCGCCCAGTGTGAGTGTGCGAGCCAATGAGGTTCGCGGTGCTCGTGTCCCCGATGGTGCCACCCTGGTGCCGTGGTGCGACAAGGGCTACTATTGCGACGAGCGTCCGCGATTCACCTTCGACCCCCTGTGGCATGCTGGCTGGTACTATGTTCAGGATGCGTCGTCGATGTTCTTGCATCGTGTTGTATCGCAACTGGTTAGCGAACCGGTGCGCTACCTCGACCTGTGTGCTGCCCCGGGTGGCAAGACCACGACGGCAATGCAGGCTTTGCCACAAGGGTCGCTTGTGGTGGCCAATGAGATTGTGGGCTCACGGGCCCGCGTGCTGTGCGACAATGTGTCGCGCTGGGGCAATCCGTCGTGCGTGGTCACCAGTTGCGCTCCGCGTGACCTGGGCAAGCTCACTCATTTCTTTGATGTGATAGCTGCCGATGTGCCCTGCAGTGGCGAGGGCATGATGCGCAAGGACGATGAGGCCGTGACGCAGTGGACTCCGGCACTGGTCGAGCAGTGTGCCCAGCGACAGCGTGGCATCATCGACGATGTGTGGGCCGCACTCAAGCCCGGTGGACTGTTCATATACAGCACCTGCACCTATAACCGCGACGAGAACGAGCTGATGCTCGACTACATCATCGACGCCTATGGCGCCCAGCCCGTTGCCGTCGACATTGATCCCTCGTGGAACATCCACGCAGGTGTCGACACCCAGTTGCCCTGCTACCGCTTCTTGCCTCACCTCACTCGTGGCGAGGGGTTGTTCATGGCAGTGTTGCGCAAGCCGGCCGACGAACCGTTGCGTCCCGCAAAACCCAGCAAGAAACAGCGCACACCATCGCGTACCGATGCTCCGCGTGCCGTCAAGCAATGGCTGGCCGACGAGAAGGCCTACAGCGTTACCGTGGCTGCCGATGTCGTGACTGCCGTACCCCGCCAGCACGCGCAGGCCATCGACCTGCTGCTGGCTTCGGTCAATGTGTTGCAGGCAGGTGTGGAGATGGGTGCCGTCAAGGGCAAGAATTGCGTGCCGTCGCAGGCATTGGCTTTGTCGCAGGCACTGAGTGCCGAGGCCTTCCCGCGTGTCGACCTCGACTACGCTACAGCTATCGCCTATCTGCGCGGCGAGGCCATCACCGTCGATGCTCCGCGGGGCTACGTGGCAGTGACCTATCGCGGTGCGGTAATAGGCTTTGTCAACAACCTAGGCAACCGTGCCAACAATATGTATCCCAAAGGGCTGCGCATCCTCAGCAGCCATATCCCCGACCAAGCCCCCGAGGTAATGTGATTCCCTCTCGAAGCAATTCCCTCGCGCAGATTATAAACTGACAGAACCGAGCGGAGCAATTCCCTCGCGCAGATCTCGCAGATCACGCAGATAATATTTTACTGAAAAATGTTTTTATCAAAATTAGTGTAATCAGTGCAATCTGTTGTTTAAAAAATCTTCGTGTTCTGCGCGAGAAAGACGCTATCGCGAAGCCATCTGTTTAATCTGAAATAAAATCCCCTTTTTTCTGTTAAATCTGTGGTCTCTACTAGAAATAATAACTGCGCGGACTACCAATGT
>JAGHTV010000331.1 GCA_018065165.1 Candidatus Sodaliphilus fimicaballi
ATATAATACCGAGTTTTTATCTTTGTGTGTAAAATGTATATTGCATAAGTATGACACGCCTGAAAGCCAACCAACTTACAGCATAGACGATTAGACCGACATAAAAACTATACAATTAATTTATAACACTAACTAAAAAATCAAAAGATGAAGCAGGAAACCTTCAAAATTCCCGCACGCCTTTTGGCCCTGGTAATGGGACTGTTGCTGTCTATTGGCGCATACGCACAGATTACTGTGAACGGTATCGTCAAGGATGCTACAGGCGAACCCGTTATTGGTGCTTCAGTACGCGTTGTGGGTACACAAACAGGAACTGTTACCGACTTTGACGGTAATTTCACACTCAACAATGTGAAGCAAGGAGCAAAACTGCAAGTCACTTCTATTGGCTATCAAGCTCAGGAAGTAGCTGCTGCTCCTCAACTCGAGATTGTCATGAACGATGACTCTCAGGTACTCGAAAACCTGGTGGTGATCGGTTATGGCGTTGTAAAGAAATCAGACGTTACTGGTAGTGTCACAGCACTCAAGCCCGACAGCAAGAACAAGGGTGTTACAGTAAGTGCTCAAGACATGCTCGCCGGTAAGGTTCCTGGCATGAGCGTAACAAGCGGTGGTGGTACCCCTGGTGGTGCGGCAACAATCCGTATCCGTGGTGGTAGCTCACTCAACGCAAGCAATGACCCCCTCATCGTCGTTGACGGTGTGCCCCTGGACAACGGTGGCGTTAAGGGTTTCCCCAATGGTCTGGGTATGATCAACCCCAACGATATCGAGAGCTTCAACGTCCTGAAGGACGCGTCAGCTGCCGCTATCTATGGTAGCCGTGGTTCTAACGGTGTCATCATCATCACAACCAAGAAGGGTAAACGCGGTCAAAAGCCTAGCGTAGCTTACAATGGCAGCTTTACAGTAAATACTCACCGCAAGAGCCTCGAGCTCATGGACGGCGACGAGTATCGTGCATTTGTAAAGCAACTTTATGCTGGCAACGCACGCGAGGAAGAAGCTCTTGCAGCACTTGGCACCGCTAACACCGACTGGCAAAAGGAAATCTACCGCACTGCTTACAGCCACGACCACAATGTACAGGTTTCAGGCTCGGCAGGTAGCGTACTCCCCTATCGCCTGTCACTGGGTTACACTAACGACCAAGGTATCTTGAAGACTTCAAGCTTTGAGCGTTACACCGTAGCTGCTAACCTCAACCCCTCACTGTTCAAGGATCACCTGGTAATGAACTTGAATGCTAAGTTCATGTATGGTAAGAACCGTTACGCTGATGGTGGTGCAATTGGCAACGCAGTACGTTTCGACCCCACTCAGCCCGTTAAGGCTAATGGTTTTGACAACTTTGGCGGTTACTTCGAGTGGCTGACTTCAAACTCAGCACTTGGCGATGCTAACTGGCCCATGATTACCAACACCAATGCTCCCCGCAACCCCGTTGCTATCCTCGAGGGTAAGGACGACCGCGCTAAGAGCCACGCATTCACTGGTAGCGCCGACATCGACTACAAGGTTCACGGTTTTGAAGACCTGCGCCTGCACCTCACACTGGGTGGCGACTTCACTGGCGGTAAGCAAACAACTTCAGTAGCTCCCTGGAGCCCCAACGCATGCTACTGGGGCAGCGAGGGCTGGTCAAACCAAAGCAAGGAGAACCGCACACTCTCAACTTATGCTCAGTACTACAAGGACTTCAATGATGCTCACCACTTCGACATCATGGCAGGTTACGAGTGGCAACACTTCTGGCGCAAGGAGAACAGCGAGTATGTGAACCACTATCCCACTAACTCAGCTCTTCCCCAAGCTGGTGAAGTACACACTACTACACTGCAAAACAATGGCCTCGGTTTCCGCACTGAGAGCTATCTGGTATCATTCTTCGGTCGTATGAACTACATCTTCAACCAGAAGTTATACCTCACATTCACCATGCGTGCCGACGGTAGCTCACGCTTCAACTGGCTCAATGGTCAGAACAACCAGTGGGGTTACTTCCCCAGCGCCGCTCTGGCTTACAACATCAAGAAGGAAGACTTCCTCAAGGATGTTGACGCTCTTAGCGACCTCAAGATTCGTCTGGGTTACGGTCTCACCGGTCAACAAGACGGTGTAGGCGACTACGGTTACTTTGCTAACTACTCAATGAGCACCGGCGTTAACGGTAGCTTCTATGACCTGGTTGGTGACGGTACACTTGCTCGTCCCAATGCTTACAACCCCAACCTCAAGTGGGAGACTACTGCAACTGCCAACGTTGGTATCGACTTTGGCTTCCTCAACAACCGCATCACTGGTAACCTCGACGTTTACCAAAAGAAGACCACCGACCTGATCAACTACGCTGCAGTAGCTGCAATGAGCAACTTCCGCAACCAGGTTAACCAGAACATCGGTTCACTCAAGAATACCGGTTTTGAGTTTGCAATCAACTACAAGGCTATCGCAACTGACGATGTTGCACTTACTCTGGGTTACAACTTCAACTGGCAGAACAACAAGATCACTGAGCTCATCGACGACGATCCCGACTACTATGTTCCCACAGGTGGCATCAGCAGCGGTACCGGCGTACAGTGCCAGGCTCACCATGTAGGCTATCCCAAGAGCTCTTACTATGTATACCAGCAGGTATATGACAAGAACGGCAAGCCCTTGGAGGGTGTATTTGTTGACCGCAACGGTGACGGCGTGATCAGCGACAAGGACAAGTACTTCTACAAGAGCCCCGATGCTCCCGTGGCTATGGGCTTCAACGCACGCCTCGACTATAAGAACTTCGACTTTGGTTTCAACATGCGTGCTAACATTGGCAACTATGTATTCAACGACACAGAGTGCGGTTTCCGCAATGTAGGTCCCAACTCAATCCTCGAGTCAGTATCAGGTAACTACCTGAACAACCGCCTTAAGAGCGCTCTCGACTATGGTTGGACAACTTATGACACTTACTCAACTCTGAGCGACCGCTGGGTACAGAACGCTTCATTCCTCAAGATGGACAACATCACCCTGGGTTACAGCTTCAGCGGTCTTGCTAAGACTAGCAGCTACAGCGGTATAGGTGGTCGTGTTTACGCTACTGTAAACAACGTATTCTGCATCACTAAGTACAAGGGTATCGATCCCGAGGTATTCGGTGGCATCGACAACAACCTGTATCCCCGTCCATTCTCATTCCTGGTGGGTCTCTCACTGAATTTCTAATGCACATCTAAAGTAACAAGAAAATGAACAAGATTTTTAAATATATCGTTCCCGCAGCAGCACTCCTGCTGACTGGTGGACTTTCTTCTTGCCTCAATGACCTGCATGTTGAGCCCATCGACCCTTCACTGCAGACCGAGGTAGAACCCGGACAATTGTTCAACAAGTGCTACGCCAACTTTGCACTCGCCGGCAACGGTGGTGCCGATGGCGACTGCGACGTTGACGGTATCGATGGCGGTACATCTGGCCTTTATCGCCAGTTCTGGAACAGCCAGGAGCTCCCAACCGACGAGGCTATCTGTGGTTGGGGCGACGAGGGTGTTCCCAGCTACTGCTACAACACCTACGATGCATCTCACCCCATGCTGCGCGGTTACTACTATCGCCTTGCTAACGGTGTATCTTATTGCAACCAATACCTGAAGGACTTCAGCGACCACGATGCAACAATGACCGCTGAGATTCGCTTCCTGCGCGCATTCCAGTTCTATCTGATGATGGACGCATTTGGAAACATTCCCTTCACTACTGTAATTTCAAGCGACAAGCCCCAGCAGTACAGCCGCACTCAAATGTTTGAGTTCATCGAGGGCGAACTTCTCGCAATCATTGGCGAAAACAAGGACGACAACTCTGCTATACTTGCCGACGACATGCCCCACCGCAAGGGTGACGACCGCTATGGTCGCGTCGACAAGGCTGCTGCATGGCTGCTGCTCGCTCGTCTGTACCTCAACGCTGAGGTTTACACTGGCACAGCTCGCTGGAAAGACGCCGAGACTTATGCACAAAAGGTTGTTGACTCTAAGTATGTCCTCAACACTACTGGTTCAGTTAAGGAGGTTGAAATTACCGAGCCTGGTACTACCAACACTTCTAAGCTCGATTGGGAATTCACTCCCTACCAGATGCTGTTCATGGGCGACAATGACAAGACTACTGCTGCCTACGAGGCTATCTTCCCCATCCTGAGCGATGGTAAGCGCACCACTTCATGGGGTGTATCACTGTTCCTCATCGCTTCAACTCACGATGGTGACATGCGCGACCTGCGTTACGACGACTTCTACATGGACGACGCTAAGCGCGCCGTTAACGGTGTGAGCGGTCAAGCATGGGGTGGTAACCGTGCTCGTCCCGAGCTCGTTCGCCTGTTCTTCCCCTTGGACGATGCTCCTGCTGGTCTCCAAGCTTATGACACTTACCTCGCTGCTGGTGACGACCGCGCTCTGTTCTGCACAGCTGGTCGTGAGTTCAACATTGCCGATCCCGGTACATTCAAGCAAGGTTTTGCTGTTGCTAAGTTCAACAACCTCACTACTGACGGTAGCATGACAAGCGACGCAACTCACCCCGACATGGACGTATTCATGCTGCGT
>JAGHTV010000354.1 GCA_018065165.1 Candidatus Sodaliphilus fimicaballi
ATACTACTCTGTAAATTAAAATCCGTTTAATCCCAAAACCACTATATAAGCTGAATACCAAGCATTTATAACGCTGTTCCGTTTTTTTAACGGGACACTAGTGAAATATTTTATAGTATGATTTAATTCTCAATTGGTACTAGCACTTGTTGACCCCACACAGGATGTTTCTTGTAGGCCTCGAGCGATGCAGCAGGCACATGAACCCTCACCTTGGGGCTATTAAAAAGCTCATTGGCGTCTTGCGGCACAGTAGCAAGGTTGTAAACATCGGTGAGTTTAGAACAGCCCAGGAACACATAGTCGCCCATCTTGGTCACATTCTCGGGTATGGTAATCTCCACGAGTGACTCACATTTATAAAACACGCCACGATCTATCTTCTTCAACGATTTTGGCAAGGATACGTCTTTTAAATTCTTGTTTTTTGCAAAGCAGTCCTTGCATAGTATCTCAACCCCCTCGGGCACCCTAATATGAGTCAAATCGCATATAGCAAAAGCTCCCTCGGGTATTTCTTTTAATCCCGACGACAGCACCACCGACTGCAACTTGGGACATCGGGTGAATGCCTGCGTGCCCATCGTCTTTACCGAGTTGGGTAGATGCAGCGACGACAAGTTGGGACACTCGGCGGCAACGCTGTTGCCTATATGTTCAACTCCCTCGGGGATATAAATTGAACGCAGGTATTTATTCTTAATATATGCCTTGTCGGCTATTGTGGTTACACGATACATTTTCCCGTTGATTTCCTCAACTGGATATATCACCGAGTTCCACGACTCCTTGTCGGTTAGGCTCGTAGGCTGCCAGTCAACCAACTCGCATGTGGCATCTTCTTCTGATAAGACACGGAAATGATCACCCGTTGGCCTATAAACGTCATAACGCGACATACTGCTGAATGCATACAAAATGGGCTTGCGTGTTGTGGGATGAGCAAAGAGGCCTGCAACAACCAGAATCATCGCAATGATAATGCCAGATAGAATTCTAACCGCCTTCTTTGCAGGTCGCACCATCTTCAATGCCGCATTGGCGCTAGCTGGACGCTTATCCATATCGGCCTCAAGGCAACTGGTCATTAAGCTATGATAATCCTGAGGTAATTTCTTTCCAGTAGCTGTCTCTATATCTTCAAGCACACGCCCCACGGCATAGAGGTCGGTACGTACATCTATAAGACTATGCTGGGTTTTGTCTTTCTGCTCGGGAGCGGCATAAGCACTTGACAAACCAGGAGTGTCGACGTACGTGTCGCTGTAGCTAAATCCCAGGTCTATCACCTTAACATCTGCATTGAGATGAGTAATCATGATGTTGCTGGGCTTGATGTCGAGGTGTAGCACTTGATGCTCATGCAGGTAAGCAATGCAGCTGAGCAGTTGGTTGACAAACTTGACGATGTTTTCGTTTATTGTGAAAAAGTCTGGTGCTGTGTCAAGAATTTCCTGCAGAGTAAGTCCGTCTATGTAGTCGAGCATAAGCATTACGCCGTCGGCCGACTGCACAAACTGCCTGTATACAACCAAATTGGGATGATTGAGCGAACTGCCTAATTCATATTCCTTCCTGAACAAGTCTATAAATCGCTGGTCACTTGCAAACTCAGGTTTCAGTTTCTTGACCAACTGACGCCTGCCGTTCACCTTAGTCACATAAACTTCGGCTGTATAACCCTCGTCTAGCGACAGCAGGTTGTCATTATCGTCTTGATAATCACGAAAGGCAGGCATGGAATGAGATATAAACAGAGACATGGCAAATGCTTGATTTAAATTACTTCAACAATTGTAACACCGCCTTCTTCGCCAGCAATGTAGTACCCCAACTTCTGACCATTTCTTGTCACATCTGTGGCATAGAATGGATGCCCTGACCTGATGCAGACAACGTTGCACAAGTCGCCCTTGAGCAACTTGCTGTTCTCGCTTTTTACTACAAAATACTGGTTTCCCTCTTCGTGACGCAACATAATCATGCGGTTGGGACGATAGGTAATAGTGACAAGTGCACCCTGCTTGAGTTCGGTGCTAACGATATCGCCCATGGCACCATTTAAGAAACCAGAATTATCGTTCTCGGCACTTTTTATCAATTCTTCATAGGTGTCATACCCAAGGTAATGTGCCACAACCTCCAGCGTAAAGCGTCGCGGATTGCATCCATCATCATAAATTCCTATCAAACGCTTAATCGTATTCACACCCAAGCGTTCGCCAGTCTCGGCCCAAATGATTTCAGCCAATCGGCTTCCCAAAGCAGGTGTACCCATGGTCAATCCCGCCTTATCAAGCATCTTGTTTATTATTTCCTTTGACAGTTTCATCCGTTAATGATAGTAGTAAATAAGTGCACTAAATCTAAACGAGTGTACAAAATTAATAAAAAAACACTAAATATGCCACTAATATATACCAAATATAGCCCCATATATCATTATGGATACAAACGGATTTTATGGACATTAAAACGGATATTATGACAAGTATTTAATTGTTTTTTTGTTTCTAACTTTGCAACAACTCAAGCACTTGCGGCAAAGGTCACTGCTTGATGAAAATTTTGAAAGCGTTTCGCTTCGATATTTACAATTGACAGCGAACATCGTCCCACGCTTTCTTCTTTGGCATAACATAAACCAAGTTTCACCAGGGGCGAGAGAAACGGCGAAGCATGTAATGAGGACTAATTTTCTAAAAGAGCAAAACGAACAGTTTGGGAAAGGATTCTTGGAAATCTATTTAAACCGAGGGTTTGGCTCGATGAACAAAAATGACTTTGAGGTTTTAATATTTTCGCTCCTACGCAAGATGAATGGAAACGAAAATAAGTCAAACTACGACTGGTGTTTAGAATTGCGTATTCCAGAGACTAAAGTCAAAAAACTTGCCTATGAGGCAGATTTAGCATATACTCAATATAATGAAGTCGACTTAAGGACTAAATTTTTTAATTTATTGGCAAATCATTTGGTTTTCACAAAGGACGGAAAAAATATTAAGTTCGTGATTGAGGATCGAACTTTACGGACCATGCTATCAGCAGACTTAAAAAGGATAGGTCACTTTGCCGATAATTCTTTTAATAGCGAGATTGTTTCTGTTAGTTTTGAAGCATTAAGTGCTTTACTTGAAGAGTATTATCAAAAAGAAAATAGCAATATCATATTAGAAAAATGCAAAAAAGAAATTCCTAAGATCGAAAATGGAATATCTTTTCAACAACTGTTTACTAAATTTTTGTATGGTTTAGCACAAGGGACAGGGGAAAGCATCCCCAAATTTTTGAGTTCTGTTGCGTGTTCCTACTCAAATCCATTAAGCATAGTGCCTTCCATTGTTAAAATATTAACATCAAAATAAATTCTTATGAAACGACTACTTTTTATTTTTGCCACGTTCTTAATTACATGGCTCTCGGCTAGTGCCTACAACTTTATGGTCAATGGACTGGCTTATAACAAAAACAGTGACGGCACATCATTGACTGTGACTTATGATAGACCAGATTATACAAACTATAATGGCAGAAAAGGTTCGCTTATTATTCCTGAGAAAGTTACTTATTCTGGCAAAACTTACACTGTTACAGGAATAGGACAAGATGCTTTCCGTTATTGTGACGGTATTACAAGTCTCTCCATCCC
>JAGHTV010000273.1 GCA_018065165.1 Candidatus Sodaliphilus fimicaballi
GCGCAGACACTGCTCGACGAGGACTTTGAGCACACACGTTCGGATGTAGCAACAACCGAACTGCCCGACGGCTGGACTGCTGTCACCAGCTACACTGGCTCACACGTGGGCTATCGCTGGACCATCGGTCACAACAGCTCGGCCAGCAGTACAATGAGCGGTTATTACTATGCCTATCGCGACGCGCCCACCTACGACAAGGGCGACAACGATGGCACAGGTCCCCGCAAAGACATGATCATCACGCCTGCTCTCAAGCTCGACAACACTTACCAGTTGGCATTTGACTGGGAAGCTGCTGCCGCAGCATGTCTCAAGGACAAGGCTATGACGCTGCAAGTTGCCATCATCGACATGGCTGCTCCCAGCGACACCACAGTCATCTTCGACATCCAGAACGAGGAGGATGTACGCAACAGTGGCGTGCCCGCCGACCCCTATGGCACTTACATGTGGGGCAACTGGCAAATACACAACTCTAAGATTGACCTTGATGCCTACCAAGGCAAGACAATCAAGATTGCCTTCATCTACAACTTGCAGAAGAAGGTTGCCAACATCGTTTACCTCGACAACATCAGCGTCAAGTATCACCAGTCAATAAGCGGTCCCATCGCCGAACTTGCACAGTCACGCTATGAGTTCCCCGAGATGTACATTGGTGAGAAGCGCTATAGCGAGGTTATCAAGCTGAAGAATGTAGGCAAGAAGGGCCTCAAGATTACAGGCTTTGACGCACCCGAGTGCGTAGGCATCAACTCTAACGCTTTTGACGCCGACCTGGGCATCAACGAGACAGTTGACCTGCAATTCTCTTACAAGGCTGGCTTTACTACTCCTGCCGAGACTGATGCTGTAATCCATACCAATGGTGGCGATGTAACCATCCACCTAGTTGCCAGCAAGATGGCTGTACCCGACGGTTATGAGCTGGAGCTCTTCGAGGGCAACCAGTTTGCTCCCGCAGGATGGAAGAACAACGGCTGGCGTACTGCTCCCTATGCTATCGAGGGCGACCTGAGCGCAATGGCTAGCGGCGACTATCAGGACGACTACCTGACCACTCCCCGACTCGACCTGAGCAAGCCCGAGACTCCCCACAAGTTCATGTTCTCTTACTACAGCATGTTTACTGGCGAGGAGAGCCCCTACAACGACCTCTCGGTTGAGGTTTCTACCGACCTGGGCGAGACATTCAAGCAAGTATGGATTGCCGACTATACCAAGGTTGACACCCTCATCAATGTTGAGATTGACCTGAGCGACATCTCTAGTGACAGCGTGCTCATTCGCTTCAAGAACTCGGCTATCCAGTTTGACGAGAACGGAGCCGACGAGTGGACAACATTCCTGCTTGACCGCGTGCTCCTGCCTGGCGTATATGGCATTGACGGCGTTCCCACTGCAGCCGAGGTTGTAGCTCCTGCCGACGACGCTAAAAACATCTATACCAAGAATGTAGAACTCAAGTGGCTTGAGGCACAGTTTGCCCAGGGCTACAAGGTATATGCAACCACAGTTCAGGGTCAATGGGACCTTGCTAATGGTGTGGATGTGGGCGCTGAGACCAGCTACAAGATAGCTCAAGTACCCTATGCAACAACTATCTACTGGAAGGTTGTACCCTACAATAGCGTAGGCGATGCTACCGATGTTCCCGTGTGGTCATTCACATCACAAGACGACCACTCAGTTAAGGAGTTCCCCTGGACCGAGGACTTCAATGGCGAGACATTTGCACCTCTGGGCTGGAACGCCGAGAACCAGAAGTACAACTGGTGGCGTCAAAACACCAGCTACAGCTACGAGGGCAAGGCTTGCGCTATGGCTCATGCTAACGAGACCGAGACTAACGCATATCTCTACTCTCCCGACATCACAGTTCCTGCCGAGGGCGAGTACCAACTCTCATTCTGGTGGGCTAACGCACATCCCGCCGACCTCGTTAAGGACCTCACAAGCGTTCACGTGAACAAGACTACTATGGACGACGGCATCGACGCCGTATTCCTTGAGATATGGAGCGATGGCGAGTGGAAGCAAGTGCGCCTCATCAGCAACAATGTTGAGAAGGACGGCAACTACTACTGGTGCTACGAGAGTGTTGACCTGGCTGAGTATGCAGGCAAGAACATCCAGCTGCGCTGGCGCTACACATCACACAACTACAGCAAGGCTCGCAGCGCAGGTCTCGACCTGGTGAAGATTGAGCCCAAGGCTGCACAAGTATCGTTCAGTGCCGAGAACTGGGATGCTTACAAGGCTAACTACGCTGAGCAAGTAACTTCACCCACAATTGCATTGACCAACCTGGGCAGTGTTCCCGTTACCATCACTAAGGTTGAGTTTGACAACCCCGCGTTCAAGACAACCCTCAAGTCTGGCATCGAAATCACAGCTAACTCATCTAAGCAATTCACTGTAAGCTTCGTTACACGCAGCAACAGCGCTGAGCCCGTTGAGATCAATGACAACATGACACTCACATTTAGCGACGGCAACTCAATCGAACTGCCCGTTAAGGCTATCGCACTGCCTCGCGACTATATGTTCTACGGCTTTGAAAACGACAAGACCGGTGCGTCTCCCGCAGGCTTCACCCCCATCGACGTCGACAACATGCCCACTATCAAGCCCTGGTCATGGACAGTACCCAACATGGGCTCGGCAATGTCAATGTTTGTGCTCAACGACAGTGAGTGCAACGCTGTACTTAAGGAGCCTCACGGGCACCAGTCACTCATGAGCCGTTGCAACACCAATGGCGGTTTCAACGACTGGCTCGTAAGCGACAAGATGATGGCGACAAAAGATTCAAAGTTTGTCTTTGACGCTCGCACATGGGAAAGCATCAACAGCATTCTGCCCGCTGGCGGTATCGAGGTTGGCGTTTATGTAAGTGAGACAGGTGGTCGCAATACTACCAACTACACACAAGTCGACTATAAGAAGCTCGACCTCTACAACGACAAGAACTGGGACAACATCAGTGTTGACCTGGGTGCTTATGCTGGCAAGGAAATCTATGTTGCCGTTCAGGCTTACTCAAGCAACTGCCTGGGTGGCTTCCTCGACAACTTTGAGTTCCAGCACTTCACCAAGTATGATATTTGCGACGTCAACCACGACGGTTCTGTCGACATTGCCGATGTAAACATTGTCATCAACACCGTTCTGGGTATGGGTAGTGACGAGTACAGTTGCGACATCAATGGCGACGGCGACATTGACATTGCCGACATCAACCGCGTCATCAACGCAATCCTTGGATTGTAACACTTTTCATTGAGGAAGATTGCTGCTCAACCAGTGGCAGTCTTCCTCAACACATTATACACCGTAACTATTTAATTGTATAACTATAAATCACATTTCGCTTATGAAGAAATTTAAGACTCTCGTTATGGCAGTCGCACTCGCGATGAGTACTTTCGCTGCCAATGCTGCCGACGGCATCCAGACGATAGCGCCTTACGACGTTGACTTCAACACGTCGTTCTCTACATCTGGCACGTTTGTCGTCTCTAAGGGTTGGAGCTTTGCAAAGCTCGGTTCAAGCAATGTAACATTCACTTACAAATCTTCCTACGGTGTTGACGGCTCAGGCTGCCTCCAGTGCGGCTCTCAGTCACCAACATCAACCAGTTACAACAGCATCATCATCACTCCCGCTGTTACCGGCACTTCTTCTCTCATGGTTAAGAACTGCAGTTCTTACAGCTCAGGTTCTATTGCATTCTACAAGATGACAAAGAACGAGGCAGGTGCTTGGGTTCAAGGCGACGAAATCGCTGCTACAGCCGACAAGGATCTCTCAGCAACCGAATGGGCAACATACACCATTCCTGCTGTTGAAAACGAGTTCATCGGTATCAGAGGTAACTACGTTTATATCGACAACTTCGCTGCTCAAAGCGTAAATATTGAGTTGTTCAAGAATCTCACCGTTAGCAACGTTAAGCTCGTGAGCTCAGCAGCTCCCGACTGCGACGCACAGGGCAACTTCACCGTAAAGCTCTCTGGTACTATCACTAACAGTGGCGACCTTGACTTCAACGTAGGTGACGAGGGCTTTACTTACAGTATCGCTAAGTATGTAACTGCATCACCCTACGAGGCAACTCCTATCTTCACTAAAGCGTTTGAAGCACCTCTTGCAGTAGGCGAAGCCGCTAACGTTGAGATTGAGACTACCATCAACACTGCCAACTATCCCGGCCGTCTGCGTTATGACCTCGTTGAGGGTTGGAAGGGCACAGGCGCTTATGGCGCTTGGGTAGAGCCCACTCCTTACGAGCCCATCCTGCGCATCTATAATGCTAACCACACTAACATCAAGGCAAGCGGTACTGACCAAACTGCATTTGGCACATTCGGCAAGATTACTGAGGACCTCACTAAGACCGTTACCCTGGGTAACGTAGGTGCTGCTCCCATGGTTGCTACTATCAGCGCTCCCGCTGGTTTTGAACTCTCAACAACTACCCTCGAGGTAGCTCCCCACGCCGAGGAGTCTTTCACAATCACTGCTAAGGCTTCAGCTCCTGGTATCTTCTCAGGCAACCTTACTGTTGCTAATGGCGAATATGAGGCTGTTGACATCCCCGTAACTGCTATCGTTCTTGACCCCAACAAGTTCTTCGAGAACTTCAACGGCAACGCAAGCGTTAAGACTCTGCCCCAAGGTTGGGTTGAGCTCAACGGCAAGAGCCAGTGGGCTAAGACCGACTTCACTTCAAGCACATCTAACAACTTCGTTCACAACAGCACTTACTCTACACTGTCAATCCTGGCAACTCCTCTACTCAAGGTAACAGAGGGCGAGAAGATGGTGTTTGACGCTGCTCGCAAGGCTTCAAGCTATAGCGAGGGTATGGATGTAAACGTTTACTACTCAGCCGACCGCCAGAACTGGACTCTCGTTAAGAAAGTTTCAGGTAGAGATATGCAGTACTTCGCAAATACTCAATCTGCTCCCACATC
>JAGHTV010000157.1 GCA_018065165.1 Candidatus Sodaliphilus fimicaballi
ATTACTAATACTTGAAAACTATAATTGCCGTATATACGCATAAATGCAGAACGCATTCACACGTGCACTCGTCACCGTTATCGCAACGCCGCGATTGCGAGTGCAAAGTAAAGAATTTTTCTGTTAATAAAAAAATTCTTAGTGTAAAATCTTGCTAAAAGAGGTAAAAAATAGAATTTTTACCCTTGATGCGGGTGTTACTCGTGCTTCCCTGTGAGTACTCCCTTGATGGAATTGAGTTTCATGAGGGCCTCGACGGGGGTGAGATTATTGATATCGGTAGTGAGTATCTCGTCGCGTATCTGCTCCAGCACTGGGTCGTCGAGCTGGAATATCGACAGCTGATAGCCGCTGCGTGTTGCGGCCACATCGGTCATGTCGCGTGTGAGTGTCTGTGCTCCCTGTGCGTTGCTCTCGAGTTGCTCTAGTACCTGATTGGCACGGTTGACGATGTCGAGTGGCATGCCGGCGAGCTTGGCTACATGGATACCAAAGCTGTGCTCGCTGCCGCCTTTCACTATCTTGCGCAGGAACACTACCTTGCCGTTCATCTCCTTGACGCTCACATTGTAGTTGACGATGCGCTTGAAGTTCTTCTCCATCTCGTTGAGCTCGTGGTAGTGTGTGGCAAAGAGGGTCTTGGCCTGGGCACGATGCTGGTGTATGTACTCGACGATCGACCACGCTATTGAGATGCCGTCGTAGGTGCTGGTGCCGCGGCCCAGCTCGTCGAAGAGGATGAGGCTGCGCTGGCTCATGTTGTTGAGGATTGACGATGCCTCGGTCATCTCGACCATGAATGTAGACTCGCCCAGCGAGATGTTGTCGCTGGCACCCACGCGGGTGAATATCTTGTCGACGATGCCTATGCGTGCGGCCTGTGCGGGCACATAGCACCCCATTTGTGCCATTAGCACGATGAGGGCGGTCTGTCGCAGCAGGGCACTCTTACCGGCCATGTTGGGACCGGTGATGATCATGATTTGCTGGTCGTCGTTGCTCAGGTGCAGACTGTTGGGCACATATACCTCGCCTGGGGGCAGCTGACGCTCGATGACGGGGTGTCGGCCCTCGGTGATGTCTAGGTCGAGCGTGTCGTCGACCACGGGGCGGTTGTACTTGCCCTCGATGGCTGCATGGGTAAATGCGCACAGGCAGTCGAGCTGTGCTATGATGTTGCAGTTGACCTGTATTGCAGGTATGTACTCGGTAACGGCCAGTACCAGGTCGTTGAAGAGTTGTGTCTCGATGAGGAGTATCTTCTCCTCGGCACCCAGTATTCGCTCCTCATAGTCTTTGAGCTCGGGGGTGATGTAGCGCTCGGCATTGACCAGCGTCTGCTTGCGTATCCACTCCTCGGGCACCTTGTCCTTGTGGGTGTTGCGCACCTCGATGTAGTAGCCAAACACGTTGTTGTAGGCTATCTTGAGGCTGGGTATGCCTGTGGCTTCGCTCAGGTTGCGCTGCATGGTCATGAGCATGTCCTTGCCGTTGTGCGATATGTTGCGCAGCTCGTCGAGTTCCTGGCTCACGCCGCGGTTGATTACATTGCCGCGGTTGACCATGTTGGGGGCATCGGGGTTGACCTCCTGCTCGATGCGTTGTGCTATGGTGGCGCAGGGGTTGAGCTGGTCGCCCAGGGTGTTGAGCACATTGCATGTGGCGTCAAGACACATGTGCTTGATGGGGACGATGGCTTGCAGGGCACACTTGAGCTGCACTAGCTCGCGTGGGGTGATGCGTGCTGTGGCGGCCTTGCTGGTGAGTCGCTCCACATCGCCCATAACCTCGAGCTGATGCTTGAGCAGTTCGCGAGCCTCGGGGTCGCGGAAGAAGTGCTCCACTACATCGAGGCGGCGGTTGATGGCCTTGACATCCTTGAGGGGGAAGAGTGTCCAGCGGTGCATGAGTCGCGCTCCCATAGGTGACAGGGTGCGGTCGATGACGCTGAGCAGCGACTTGCCGTCGTCGCTCATGGGCTGTACGAGCTCAAGGTTGCGCACGGTGAACTTGTCGAGTCGCACATAGCGCTCGGCCTCGATGCGCGACAGTGTGGTTATGTGCTTGACCTGTGTGTGCTGTGTGAGGTCCAGATAGTGCATGATGGCTCCGGCGGCCACGATGGCGCTGTGCATGTGGTCGATGCCAAATCCCTTGAGGTTGCGTGTCTCAAAGTGCTTGAGCAGTCGGTCGTTGGCAGCCTCGGGGGTAAATACCCAGTCTTCCATCTCAAAGGTGAGGTAGTGACTGGTAAAGGCCTCGGCAAACCGCTGACGGCTGTTGCGGTCGATGAGCACCTCCTTGGGCATGAAGTTGCCCATGAGCTTGTCGATGTACTCGGCATTGCCCTCGGCAACCATAAACTCGCCGGTGCTGATGTCGAGCAGTGCCAGGCCCAAGACCTTCTTGTCAAAGTTGACTGCCGCCAGGAAGTTGTTCTCCTTGCGGTCGAGTATGGTGCCGCCCACAACTACGCCAGGGGTCACCAGCTCGGTGATGCCGCGCTTGACGAGTTTCTTTGTGAGCTTGGGGTCCTCGAGTTGGTCACAAATGGCTACGCGCTTGCCTGCCCTAACGAGTTTGGGCAGATAGGTGTCGAGAGCGTGATGTGGGAAACCTGCCATCTCGGTGGCTGCTGCAGCGCCGTTGGAGCGTCGGGTGAGGGTGATGCCCAGTATCTCGGCAGCGGTTATGGCGTCTTGCAGGTAGGTCTCGTAGAAGTCGCCCACGCGAAACAGCAGCACAGCATCGGGGTGCTTTGCCTTCATTTCCATGAACTGCTTCATCATGGGAGTATTTAGTACATCTTTAGCCATGTGTAGTGTGTGATTGCTTTATTTGGGTTTACGCTCGAGCGTTAGCCATGTGTAGGGGTAGTGGTTACGCTCGTCGGGTTCGTGGGCCTCGCTCTCGACCTGGGGCCACTCGTCGGGATTGATGGTGGGGAAGTGTGCGTCGGCCTCATCAAAGGCGTGATGTATGCGTGTTAGGTAGAGCGTGTCCACCTGGTCGAAGGTGGCCTTGTACACTTGTGCTCCGCCTAATACAAACACATCGCCCGGCATTGTAGCCAGCTCTATGGCCTCGGGTATGCTGTGGGCCATGGTGACGCCCTCGGGTGCATAGAGGGGGTTGCGTGAGATGACGATGTTTTGTCGTCCTGGCAGCGGCCCCTTGGGGAACGACTCAAGGGTGTGACGGCCCATCACTATGGAGTGGCCCATGGTTATGTTCTTGAAGTGTTTCAAGTCGGCAGGCAGGTGGCACAGCAGTCCGCCCTTGTTGCCTATGGCGCCGTTGTCGTCAATCGCGACAATAGCACAGAGTTTGCGTCCGTCCTCAGTCATTTGTATTCTATTTTTAATTATAAGCTATCTAGGTTATCTAGGCTCTCTAGGTTATCTAGGCTGTCTAGGTTATCTAGGTTATCTAGGCTCTCTAGGCCCTTTAACCCCTTAACCTTTTAACCCCTTAACCTCTTACCCCTTTACATTACACACTCACTACGCCCTTGATGGCGGGGTGTGGGTCATAGCCCTCGAGTGTGAAGTCCTCGTAGGTAAAGTCGAGCAGGTCTTTAACCTCGGGGTTGAGCTTCATCACTGGCAACTTGCGGGGCTCGCGTGTGAGCTGCAGTTGCACTTGCTCAAAGTGGTTGGTGTAGATGTGGGCGTCGCCAAAGGTGTGTACAAACTCACCCGGCTTGAGGCCTGTGACCTGTGCCACCATCATGAGCAGCAGGGCATAAGAGGCGATGTTGAAAGGTACGCCCAGGAAGAGGTCGGCACTACGCTGGTACAGTTGCAGGCTCAACTTGCCGTCGGCCACATAGAACTGGAACAGCGAGTGGCAGGGTGGCAGAGCCATACGGTTGACCTCGGCCACATTCCATGCGCTCACAATGTGGCGGCGTGAGTTGGGGTTGTTCTTGATGTCCTCAACAACCTTGGCTATCTGGTCGATGGTACCGCCTTCATAGTCGGGCCATGAACGCCACTGGTGGCCATAGACGGGACCGAGCTCGCCGTTCTCATCGGCCCACTCGTTCCATATGCGCACGCCGTGCTCCTGCAGGTAGCGCACGTTGGTGTCGCCCTTGAGGAACCACAGCAGCTCGTAAATGATGGACTTGAGGTGCACCTTCTTGGTTGTGAGCAAGGGGAAGCCATCCTCGAGGTTGCATCGCAGTTGATAACCAAACACGCTGCGTGTGCCGGTACCGGTGCGGTCGGCCTTGAGCGTGCCATGTTCCATCACATGTTGTATGAGGTCAAGATATTGTTTCATGTTACAATAGAGAGAAATTAAAGACCTAAGATTTCGTTAATTATCTCGTTGAGGTCAGTGATATCAATAATTCCGTCGCGATTTACATCGTCCTTGTGGTGTGTTTGATTGTTAAGCTTAAGTATCGAATCGATGGTACGGTTAACATCGGCCACATCAGTCACCTTGTCGCCATTGGTATCGGTCAACGGGAAGGGAGAATAATCGTCGGTAATTCCAATAAAGTTGCCCCACACGCCTGACCTCTTATATGCTGTAACACATCCCTTGGGCACATACAGCTGTGCGTGTTGATATACATCGCGTTCAAAGTCGTCTGTTGGTTTGACGGGAGTTGTAGAGCGGCATTCCACATCGGTGATGCCGCTGCAACTGTAAAAACCCTGGAAACGGGTGAGCGTAGAGGGCAGTGAAACTACTTTCAATTCTTTACAGCCAGCAAAGGCGAAGCCCATCTCGGTGATACCCTCGGGAATATATATATATCGTAATCCTGACTTAGAAAAAGTGTTGTGATCTAATTTTTTGAGGGTTGTGGGGAGTGATACCTTCCTGAGTGAGGAACACCCGTTGAAAGCCATCTGGCCTATTGTCTCAAGATTGGGGGGTAAGTTTATATGTGTCAAAGCTTTGCATTCATTGAAAGCGTATTCTTCGATCTTAGTAATCGAGTTGGACAATGTTAGGCTCTTGAGCGACACACATCCGCTAAAGGCTCCATAACCCAGCGTTTTAACCGAGTTGGTCATTGTTATTTCTTCAAGCGATACACATTTTTCAAAACACTGGGCACCCATATAGTGTACGCCTTCAAGTAATGTCACCTTCTTGAGATTGGCACAGCCTTTGAATGAACTTGAAGTAACGCTAAATCCAGAACCATCAATAGTGGCGGTTTCCAGTTCGGTATTGTAGGCAAACCCATTACCGGTAATTGATGTCACCGAAAAGATCTTTCCGTTGTAAGTAATCTGGGCAGGGATAACAAGGTTCTTGATACCCGTCTCGCATCCTTTAACAGCCGCCTGCCCGGTCCCTGTAAATGCATCGTATATAACGCCGTTGATTGTTACAATTTCGGCATTCATCGCGCCCCACGACACGATGGCGCAAACTATAAGCAATAATATTTTCTTTATCATAGTTGTAATCATTAAAATTGTGATTATTTGATTGTCTCGGTGATTGCAGCAGGAACGGCGGCCTTGTGGGGACCGTGTTCCTTCACATGTTGTATGAGGTCAAGATACTGTTTCATGTTACAATTGAAAGAGAGAAATTAAAGACCTAAGATTTCGTTAATTATCTCGTTGAGGTCAGTGATATCAATAATTCCGTCGCGATTTACATCGTCCCTGTGGTGTGTTTGATTGTTAAGCTTAAGTATCGAATCGATGGTACGGTTAACATCGGCTACATCAGTCACCTTGTCGCCATTGGTATCGGTCAACGGGAAGGGAGAATAATCGTCGATAATTCCTGTAAATCTGCTCCATACGGCCCCATACTTGTATGCTGCCAGTGATCCCTTGGGAACATAGACCTGTGTTTTAGTGAAAAGTTCATTCATAAATACTCCGGAATTAAGATCGGGAGGGGTTGTCCTGCGGCATTCAATTTCATTAATACCGTTGCACAAATAGAACGTGCCAATCTTGTCAAGTGTTGTAGGGAAAGAAACGAGTCTCAGTTGTTTGCAGCCGTTGAAGGTGTCGCCCATTTTTTCCAAACCCTCAGGCAAATAGAGGGTGCGTAATCCTGAACTGGCAAAGGCCGTGCTGCCCAGTGTGCGCAATGTTGTGGGAAATGTTACCTTGGTAAGTGCTGCGCATTTATTAAATGCATCCGGTTTAATCTCTTCAAGCTCCTCGGGAAGCACTAATTGAGACAATGATGTGCAATCTGCAAAAACCCTTTGATCGATTACTTTTAAAGATTTAGGAAGAACTGCTTTTTTGAGTGAAGTGCATTTTGAAAAAGCGTACATGCCTATTTCTGTTATAGAGTTGGGTAAAATGATTTCTTCCAGCGAACTACAGTTCAGGAAACAATTTTCTGGGAGTAGTGGTACGCCATCTTCAATCGTAACCTTTTTCAGGTTGGTACATCCATTGAAACATTTACTTCCAATGTATTTGACTGAGGAAGCAATGGTAAGCGATTCTAATGTCGTATTGTTCTCACAGCACCTTGAAGTGATATCAGTCACAGTGTAGTCTTTCCCGTTAAGTGCAATTACATTAGGGATCTCCATGTTCTTTACACCGGGTTCAATTCCAAGAACTATGGCGGTTCCACTTGCGTAAGTTCTAAAGTTAACGCCGTTGATTGTGACCTCGTCGGCAAGCATTGCGCTCCATGACATGATTGCGCAAGCAATGAGCAGTAAAGTTTTCTTAAGCATAGTTGTAATAGTTTAGTCGTATATTTGTTATTATATATTTGTTGATTATTTGATTTTCTCGGCTATTGCTGCAGGGACGGCAGCGCGGTGGGTCATGATGTTGATGGTCTTGGCGCGGAAGTAGGCGCTCGAGACGTAGATGTAGCCGTCGTAAATCTGGTTGGTGTCCCATGAGTTCTTCACCTTGTAGAACTTGTTGCCCTTTTGGTCCTTGGCAAGGCCTACGATTACCATGAGGTGGTCGTCGACGGTCTCAAATGAGTCAAACATCTTTTGGCGTACCTCCTGGGTGATTTCCATCTCGGGCTGGGGGCCGTTGAACTCATACATCTCGGTTTTGCGGTCCTTGTTGGGGAGTTTGCGCCAGCGTGCCAGCTCCTTGGCGTCCATGTTCTTCTCGTCCTTGAGCACGGGCATGATGGCATAACCGTTGTCCCATTGCCAAGTCTTCTCGCTCATGTCGGCCGACCATGCTACTGAGTAGCCGCTCATGATGGCGTTGTCAACTATCTGCTCCATCTCGTCGAGCTGAACATTCATCATTGTTGCCCACAACCAGTTGTCGGGAATCTCGATGATGAAGTCCTTGTAGAAGGGGTGGTGTGTAAACGATGTGAAGGCCTGGTAGTCGTTCATGTTGAGGCCAAACGATGCTGCGTAGCTCTGGGGAGTGTAGGTAACGCCATCGACAGTGAAAGTCTCGGGCACCTTGCCCAGATAGGCGTCGAGGATGCCGTTGATGGCTCCGAGCCATGCGGTAGAATAACGCTTGCCGGGCTTAGCCACGATGCCCTTCATGTAACCCTTCATGCCAGCGATGAGTTCCTGATGGTCGTGCTTCTCTTCGCCATAGTTCATGCCGGCGTACACGCTCTCGGGCACAGTGCCATACTTGTCCCATGCATAGAGCACATCCTTAATGCCGCCACCCTGGTTGAAGCGCATCTCGCCCTCCATGCGCATGTACTTTTGCGCCTTTTCGGGGTAGAGGCAACGCACGGTGTACATCTCGCTCAGGTCAACCTCCTTGCCACTGGTGCGCAGTATCTCGTTCTCGAGAAACGCTGTGACTGAGAAGCACCAGCAGGTGCCAGTCTCGTACTGATCCTTGATGGGAGTGGTCTTTACAACCTTAGTATCGGTAAACTTAAATCCTGTGCTCTCGGGGGTAACCACATCGGCGCTTGCGGGAAGCAGCGCCCCGCACATCAGTGCCAGAGTAAACAGTTTTTTCATCATAGCCAAAATAGTTAAAGTTTAATTCTACAAAGATACTTCTTTTATATGAAAAAAGAAAGACGAAAAACGAAAAAACGATTGCTTTCCTGGCAAGTTAGAGATATGACGAAAAACGAATGACTAATCGCGAAATGTGTTCCCTTTGCGTTGTCAGTCGTTGCGGGTCTTGCGCCACTGTGCAGGCGTCATGGTTTTGAGCCCATGTGTCTTGAGATGGTTAGAGAAATACTCGGCCCCACGATAGTTGAGGTGGATTGAGTTGGCATAGTAGGTAGAGTCGGGGAACTGGAAATATTCATAGTCGGCGATGCGCACACAACTGTCGATGGAGAGGTAATAATCCCACGACTTGCTGCGCTCGTAAAAGACATTGCGTTTGTACTTGGGGTAATTCATGAGCACCAGCTGTACTCCCTTAGCCTTGCACAGGTCAATGATCTTTTCAAGATAGGAGATTTGCATTGAATACGCTTCGAGCGACGGACGAGGGGTGTGTACCACGCCGCGTCGCTTAAGGCGGCTGTTAAGCTGCTTCATCTCCTTCCTGAGGAAGTGGAAGTCCCAAGCTTCATATCCTCCAATGGTGGCAGGTACAGTCAATACATGCAAGTCGTTGAGTAGGTAGAACGACACCATCATTGACCCATCTAATTTCCACAGGCGAGAAAGCAGCTCGTTATCAGCAATTGCAATGCGCTCGCTTTTGTAAATTAGCATATTGGTTGAGATGCTATTGTCAGGGTAGGAGTAAAAGTCAATCATGTGCACGATGAGAGTGTCTACCTTGTTTTGTTCAAGCATACGCTCGGCAGCTAGATATACGCCTGAATACATCTCGGCATCAATGCAACGGTTGGTCCACCCTGTGAGGATAGAGTCGTTGATAGAGTTACGGCCCTGCGAGTTGCCCAGCAGCAGCACCTTGCTGTTGTGAGGCATAGAGTAATCAAGTTGAGAACTCAGGTAATAGAGTGTTGAGAATTTCAACCCTAAAATGAGTAGAAGTCCCAGCGGTAACGCTATTGCTAATGTTTTGATGAATCGATGTTTCATGGCAGGTTAGAATTGGAAATAGACAAAAGTTCCGCCCTCGGGCGAAGCCATGATAGACAATAGCAACAGCATGCCGGTGATGATTGCAACATCCTTCCATATGGGGCGTGGTGTAGAGCCTGCAAGCTTGTCCTTGGGCCACCATTCCTCAACAGCATCCTTGGCAATAACGATGATGATGGCAATAAATATCATCGCCATCTGAGTTATCTTGTTGGCTATGGTGAAGTTTGCAGGGTCGGCCATGCGTACAAGGTGAGCGTGAACTAGTCCCAGCGTGCCAGCGCGATAAATGAGTCGTGCCATGGCCACAAAGACAAATGTGAAGGCAATGTGCATCCACTTCTCAACTGCCTTGAACTGCTTCTTGTGCCACCCTAAGGCCCTCTCAATGCCCAATGCGATGCCATGTGCTCCACCCCAAGCCACGTAGGTCCATGTGGCTCCGTGCCACAGGCCGCTGGCTAGGAAGGTGACAAAGAGGTTGAAGTAGATGCGCCACTTTTTGCAACGGCTGCCGCCAAGCGGGAAGTATACGTAGTCGCGAAACCATGTCGACAGCGAGATGTGCCACCTGCGCCAGAAGTCACTCACCGTGACAGCAAACAGCGGATGGTTGAAGTTGTCCTTGAGATGGAAGCCCATGATGCGTGCAGCGCCTATGGCAATGAAACTGTAGCCGGCAAAGTCGCCATAAATCTGGAATGGGAACAGGATGGTGCCTATGATTGACGAGTAGCCGTCGGCCGACGGGGTGTCAAATACCGACTGCACATACACTGCACAGCGGTCGGCCAGTGCCAGTTTCATGAAGTATCCCCACAGCATGAGCTTGAAGCCCGAGATGGCGGCATCGTCGTCAAACTTGTGTTGCCTCCTGAACTGTGGCAACATGTTGCTCGATCGCTCAATGGGACCAGCCACTAGCTGGGGGAAGAATGAGACAAACAGGGCATAGTTGATGAAGTCTTTCTCGGCCTTGATATCGCGGCGATACACATCGACGATATAGCCCACCGACTGGAATACATAGAACGACACACCCACTGGTAGCAGTATGTTGGGCAACGGAATATTGATGCCTATGCCCAGGGTCGCCATCACCCAGTTGACCGTCTCAACGCCAAAGTTGGCATACTTAAAAAAGGCTATCAGAGATAGGTTTAAAAAAACGCTACCACTCACGAGCCATTTGCGGCGTGAGTGGTCTTGTACATGTTCCAGCCCTATGCTGGCAAGGTATGATATGAGGGTGTTGCCCAGCAGCAATAAGCCGTAGCGGGCATCCCAGTTCATGTAGAAGTAATAACTCGCAATGAGCAGGAATATATTGCGTGCACGCTGTGCCTTTATCCCCCAGTAAATAAGGCATACGATGGGGAAAAACAGGACAAACGACCACGAGTTAAATTCCATGCCAAAAAGGTGCTATGCCGATGTGCGGGTGATTTCTTGCTATGTGAAAATCGCCGCTAGTCGTTATTTCTTTTTCTTTGCGAGGAAGGCGTCGATAGCAGCAGCCATCGATGGTGCCTGTGGCGATGTTGTGATGTCGAGACGCAAACCTGCCTCGTTCACAGCGTCGATGGTGGGCTGGCCCATTGCACCTATGGCAATCTCGCCTTGCTCAAAACCGGGGAAGTTGCTGATGAGCGACTTAACACCTGCAGGGCTGAAGAAGATGAGCATGTCGTAGTCGAGCTTCTCCTCGGGGGTGAAGTCGTTGCTCACGGTGCGATACATCACAGCCTTGGTGTAAGAGATGTTGTGTTGATCCATCTCGCTCACCTTTGAGTCGTCGTGAGCGTCGCTAATGGGCATCAGGTATGTCTCCTTATTGTGCTTCTCAATAAGGGGTATGAGCTCGGGTATCTTGCCGCTCTCGCTATAGAAGATTTTACGCTTGCGGTAAACGATATACTTTTGCAGATAATGTGCGATTGTCTCGCTGATGCAGAAGTACTTGAGAGTTTCAGGTACATTATAGCGAGTCTCCTTGCACAGGCGGAAGAAGTGGTCTATCGCTGTGCGAGCAGTAAATATAATTGCTGTATAATCGGGAATTTGTATTCTCGACTGACGGAATTCTTTAGCCGTGAGTCCTTCAACTTTAATAAATGGACGAAAAACGACCTCAACGCCGTACTTAGTCTCCAAGTCAAAATAAGGTGACTTTGCTCCAGCGGGCTTAGGCTGGGAAACCAAAATTCTCTTAATGTTCACGTATACCCAATTTAGGTTAAACTTCAAGAATGGTACACAAACTTACGGTACCAGCACACATCTTAACAAGTGGAACAATTTCCACGCTGCAAAGGTACAAAATAAAATAGACAAGTGATGGCAAATTGCTGTAAAAAATTCTAAATCCCTTGCAAATAAACGCAATTCGTGCCAAAATGTAAAGAATTATAGCAATTGTTAACAATGATTTGCACTCTTGTGGCCACACCAGCAGAGCGGCAACTACCGGGAATAGTAGTATGCCCAAAAGAGACTGCGAAGCCTTGAATCCGTCGGTCCACAATCGGGTCGCAACCTGGTCGGCAAAGATGTATCCCAAGAGGTTGTAAACGAGCAGTTGAATGAGATAAAAAAGCAGTGCCGATCCGGCATAGATGCCTATGTGCATAAAGATGGCACTGTGCAAGTGGTCGAGCAGGTTGGGCATTGCTGCACCCACACCATAAAACACGGCCACACCCTCCATAATGCAGGTGTTGAGCACCAGAGCGGTGAGAATCTGTGTCTCGTTTACGGTGTGATCCTCAAACAGGTTTTCGCGTCGGCGGGTCGAGAACATGTTGTGGAAGAATGCCTGCACATACTTGTAGCCCGTGCGATAGCTTATTACCACGAAGAACACGCCTAGCATAATTAGCGACATGGTGCCGGTATCGCCCAGTACCGAGTGCAACGGTTGGGCTGGCGACACGCCACTGGGAGCCTGCATCACGGGATAGCTGTCAAGTGACTTTATTACGCTATCGCCAGGCTCAGGCTGTGGAAATCCGTCGCTGTACTGCGGGGCATAGTACACGGGTGCTGCCGGCGTGCTGTCGGGCACGGCGGCAGGTTGTGTAGTGGGTGATATGTTTGCTATTGAATCGGGCATCAGCAGTGTTTAGTCGTAAAATTTAGTATCGCTTACGGCAACACCCTCGGCAAGTTGTTGCTCAATGGCCTCGACTGCCTCGAGGGGTGTGGCTGCCACGGTCCACAAGCAGCAGTGAGTGTGCTTCATGAAGCCTTCCTCCACACTTCGGTTGAGCATCTCGACCAGCGGGTCAAAGTAGCCACATGTATTGAGCAAGATGATGGGTTTGGTGATGATGGCCAGCTGTCGCCAAGTGATAACCTCGAGCAACTCCTCAAGGGTGCCGCAGCCGCCAGGCAGAGCAATGACAGCATCGCTCAGGTTGTTCATCATCTCCTTGCGTTCGTGCATGTCGGCGGTGATAATCTCCTCACTCACGCGATCATATCCCCATCCGTTGTCAACCATAAACTTGGGTATCACGCCAGTAACATGGCCGCCAGCGTCGAGCGTGCCATCGCTCACGCTGCGCATCAGGCCCATGCCGCCCGAGCCATTGACACAGGCCCAGCCGTGCTCGGCCATCACACGACCCAGTTCATAGGCAGCGTCGTTATACTGCTTGTCGATGCGTGCACTTGATGCCGCAAAAACGCAAATCTTGCCTTTTTCCTGTTTCATACTGCAAAGGTACTACTTTTTTAGACTGAAAGAGCGGGTAGGACTGAAAGAAATTAAAATAATTAAAATAATTTTTGAGAATGAGCCTGACCGATGTGAGAAAACAAGTGAAATAATCATGCTTCTCGGGACGTAGGTTTCTACCTCTGTAACACTAGAGTATGGCGGCGGTGTTGTGGGAGATGGTGGCGGTGAGTGCCTCGGGGGTGGTGCCCAGGTTGCTTGCC
>JAGHTV010000421.1 GCA_018065165.1 Candidatus Sodaliphilus fimicaballi
TAGAGGCCAAGGTTCCCGAACTCAAGCAAATACAGGCTGCCAACGATAGCACTGCTGTTCAGGATGATCCTGCTACGGCAACTCCATCGCCCAAGGCACAGGCCGATGCCAAGAAGAAAGAGCAAGAGGCCAAGAAGAAAGCCGCTCAAGAGGCTAAAAAGCAGGAACAAGAAGCCAAGAAGGCTGCTGCCGAAGCCAAGAAGAAAGAACAGGAAGCCAAGAAAGCTGCTGCTAAGAAAGAACAGGATGCTAAGCAACGAGCTGCCGAGGAAGAAGCTAAGCGCAAGGCAGCCGAAGCAGCCAAGAGCGAAGAGGAGGCAAGGAAAGCCGCCGAGCAGGCAGGTACCGTAGGCAGTCCTACCGTCATCGACGATAAGAACGAACCTACAGGTGAAGGTACTGTAGTTGACGATCCTGCTGCTAAACCTGCTCCCGTGACCGAGAGTAAGAATGACGAAAAGGTTGCCGAGGATGCTAAACAACCTCAACCCAACGACCGTCGCCAGCGTGTGCGCGACCGCGACCGTCAGAACAAGCAAGAGACAACCGACGAGAAGAATACTCGTTCGGTACGCGACACTAGGGGCAACGAACGCAACGAGGAGTCTAGGCGTAAGGCCGAAGACAAGCGTCGCGAACTCGCCGAGAAACGCCGTGAGCAGGAGATTGCTCGCGAACAGCAGCGTAAGCAAGAAGAAGAGGCCTTCAAGGACAAGAAGGCTCAGTACGAGGCCGAGGCTAAGCAAGAGCAACAACGCACCAAGGCTCAGGAAAAGGCTGAGCAGAAACTCCTTAAGGAACACGAGAAGGCTGAGAAGAAGCGTATGAAGGAGCTTGAGAAGCTTGAGAAGCAACGCCAAGACTCTATCAAGCGTGCCGATAAGGAAGCTGATAAACTGCTGGCTAAACTCCAAAAGGCTCGTGAGGACTCTATAGCTCGTGCCGAGCAGGCTCGTGAAGACTCGATTAACGCTGCCGACAAGGCTCGTCTCGATGCTCGCAAGGCGAAAGAGAAGAGCAAGGCTCAACTCGCTCAAGAGGAGGCTCAAGCTAAGATTGACGCTAAGAAGCAGGCCGAGAAAGACCGTAAGGAGCGTATGAAGGCTAAGGAGCAAGAGCGTAAAGAGAAAGAAAAGGCTCGCAAGGAGAAGCAGAAGGAGCGTGAGAAGGCTCGCAAGGAAAAAGAGAAGCAACGCAAGCAAGAGGCCAAGGAACGTGAGAAGGCTCAGAAGGAAAAAGCCAAGGAGCGTGAAGAGGCCCGCAAGCAAAAACAGAAAGAACGCGAGGCTGCTCAAAAACAACGCGAGCAGGAACGCAAAGACAAGGCTGCTGCAGCCAAGGCTAACAAGAAATAAACCATATAAACCTGGGGCTTCGTCACAATTATGCTGCGAGGCCCCATGATTTATAGGCGATATATGTAGCAAACCAGTGTGCTATTGCGTCTAATGGACAAAGTCCATACCCCATGACGCTAGAGTCACTGAACTGTAAACTAGTAACAAACGACAATTATGAGAGAACGCAAAGAAACCATCAATCTGGTAACTGCCAATATTGTATCATTTGTGATACTTGCCGTAGCGGCAATAGCATGCCTGGTGCCCTACTACCTGATTTGGGGCACCGTATCCAATGGTACCTCAGTTTTCGAAGCTCACCCTATAAAAAGCCTCATATTTTTATTGCTGCTCGTAGTGGGCATCGTGGTGCATGAACTCATTCACGGCGCATTCTGGGGCATGTATGCCAAGTCGGGCTTTAAGAGCATAAGCTTTGGTGTGATATGGAAGATGCTCACCCCCTACTGCCACTGCAGCGAGCCTCTCAAGGTTAAGCATTATGCAATTGGGGCACTTGCTCCGCTCGTAATCCTGGGCATTATCCCTGCCATTGCAGGTGTGGCATTGCACAGCTTTATGACTGCCCTCTTTGGCGTCATCTTTATCGCTAGTGCTGCAGGTGACATTATGGTGGCTTGGCGACTGCGAAAGGAACCCGCCGAGAATACAATACTTGACCACCCAACCGAGGCCGGTTACCTAGTTTACGAACCCGAAGACTGATAACCCTATACCAAACGGTCATTTTATAATCATAGACAAAAGTAGATAAAAGGGACGGTTCTTTTTATCTAGTATTGGCTATGTGTGGTGGTTGTGCTATAAAAAAACAAGTCTGATTATTACCTCGTGTGAGTATAAATGGTTACCTTTGCGATTGAATAAACCTCTAAACACTGATTTTTGAAAGACTCAATACGATGAAAAGGATAACAGTATCAGCATTGTTGCTGCTTGTGTGTGTTCAGGCATGGGCGTGGAAACCTCTCTTTGTGGGGCATCGTGGTTGCTACCACGGGGTGGAGAATACCGTCGAGGCGTTTCGCAATGGCGTCGATGAGTATGGCTACGACGGCCTAGAGTGTGATGTGCGTGTAACGCTCGACGGCGAGTATGTGATAAGCCATGACGACAACACTACCCGCCTGGGTGGCAATCTCACCGTGGCAAGTGCTACGCTGGCCCAACTCAAGGCCGAGAAATACACTCAAACCCGTGGCGGAGTCACCTATACGGGCACGATTTGTACCATCGATGAGTATCTCGACATATGTGTCGAGAAAAATGTGTTCCCTGTTATTGAACTTAAGTCTACCACTGGCATCAACGGCTCTACGATGACCAATTTTCCTGGCTTGGCCAAGAAAATCATTGACCATGGCCTTGCCGACAAGGTGGTGATACTCACCAGTATGCAGAAGTCGCTAGAGTATGTCAAGACCAACTATCCGCAGTTCCAAGCTCAATACCTATGTGCTGCCAACTGGTCGGCCAACGCCAGCTGGTGCCGCCACTACGACTTGAACCCTAGCATACAGTCGGGCTACTTCGACATTGAGACCGTGAACTACTTCCGCCGCTTGGGTCGCAAGGTTGCGGTGTGGACTGTCGATAGCGAGGCCGACTACAAGAAATATGGCAATATGGGTGTATATATGATGACCTGCAACTACTTGCGTCCAAGCCAGATGCCCGACCTCGAAGAAATCAACTGGGGCAATGTGGGCGACACCCCCGATCCACTGCAACTCAAGTGCGACACCATGTACAGTTACACCTTGTCGCAAGGCAATCTGCCCACCGACTTCCCCAGTCGCAATGTCAAGAACAGTGCGTACAACACCGCAATGCAGGCAGTGGTCGTTGATGGCACATTCTATACCAACGACTGCAAGACCCACACGATGCTCGCCTTTGGCCGTGACGGCAGTGTCGCATGCCTCTATCAGGGCACTAGTGGCACAGGCATTGCCTGCGACGAGGCTGGCAATATGATTCTCAGGGCCGACAGTATGACTACCACACCTTCGCAACTAGTTATCTATCCCAAGGGCAGCACGGTGGCTGTTCCTGTTACATTCTCGCTGCTCAACAATGGTCAGACCTACTTCATCAGTGCGTCGGGCAATGTGATGAGCGAGGACGGCGGCTATGTTTACTTCTATCCTAAGGGACAAAATCGCGTCAATATGGTCAAGATAGCCCAGGGCAAGTATGTAGCTACCTATGCCAGCGGTGAACTTGGCATGACCGGAATGAATACAAGCCTCGTGGTGCCCATCGAGGGCGATACCGCACACTTCGTTTATCAGAGCCGCACAACGGGCATCAACCTCTACAAGAATGGCGACAAGGGCGAGTATATTACCGGCAGCAGCGGCACCTATGCACCCAGTCGCAATACTAGTGTGGGGTTTGCACAGTTTGAGTTGGGAGGGCACACACTGGCAGTTCACCCCTCGGGAGGCAATTACAATGGTGGTTTCACCGTGCGTGACATGAGCAGCGACGAGATTGATGTGCTCAACATCGACGAGATGGGCAATGGTGGATTGTCGTCAAACCAGGCAACAGGCAGTTTTTTCACTGTTGAGCCCATTGACGATACCCACTGCTACCTGTATGTATTCACAATGGGCAACGGCTATGCATGCTACCAACTATATGTGGGCGAGCCCTACAACCCCTCAACAGTTACAGGCGATGTTAATGGCGATGGCGTTGTCGATATTGCCGATGTAAACGCCGTCATCGACATGATCCTAGGTCTTCAAAACGCTACAGCCGTTGGCGATGTCAATGGCGACGGCAATGTTGATGTAGCCGACATGAACGCTATCATCGACATTGTTCTAGGCCTGTGACCATAATTTGAAGGGAAATATTGTAAAAAATTCACTAAAATAGTGAATATGTAGCAAGAAATATATATCTTTGCAAAAAATGTAATATATGTACTTTACAAGAACTATCAAATCATTATAAGTAAATGACAGCAAAGGTGATGACACATGTTCCTACACATCCTGGCGATGTATTGAAGGAAGAACTAGAGGTTAGAGGGATCTCGCAGAAGAAGTTTGCTCAATGCACAGGTATTTCTTATACTATGCTGAACGAAATTCTTAATTGCAAGCGTCCTGTGACCAGTGATATCGCGTTAATAATGGAAGCTGCACTGGGCATAGATCCCGAGTTGCTCATCAACATGCAGTGTCGTTATAACATGGCTATTGCTCGAAACAAGAGTTCTATGGTTGCCAGCCTGGAGCAAGTGAGAAAGATGTGTGCTTCGTGGCTTGTTTAATTGTTACTGTAATTCAGCAAAACTATGAGTAAGGAGATTATTTTGTGGGCCGATGATGAGATTGACTTGCTGCGTCCACACATATTGTTTTTGCAAAATAAAGGATACGAGGTTGTGACCGTGACCAACGGTCGCGATGCGCTCGATGCACTGGCACGCCAGAACTTTGATCTCGTTATCCTTGATGAGAATATGCCGGGTATCAGCGGCCTCGAGGCTTTGCAGCAAATCAAGATTGCTCAGCCCACTGTGCCTGTGATCATGATTACCAAGAGCGAGGAGGAGAACATTATGAATCAGGCCATAGGCAGCGAGATTGCCGACTACCTGATTAAACCCGTCAACCCCATGCAAATCTTGCTGTCGATAAAGAAGAATCTGCACAGCGAGGCCCTGGTAGAGCAAAAGGTGAGCGGTGACTATCGCCAGCAGTTCATGAACATAAGCATGCAGATTGACTCTGCTCGCACTATCGATGACTGGTATGAGATATATAATATGCTCGTGCGTTGGGAGCTCACCATCACTAGTGCCGGCTCTAACATGGAGGACCTGCTGCTCAACCAGAAGAACGATGCCAACAATGCCTTCTGCAAGTTTGTCAAACGCAACTACGAGGACTGGATGACGAAGGACGAGCACCCACTGCGTAGCAACGAGGTGTTCAAGCACGCGGTGATGCCATTGCTCGACGCTGGTGAGAAGGGGTGCTTTGTGGTCATCGACAACTTCCGTCTCGATCAGTGGAAGGTGATAAGCCCCATATTGAGCGACTACTTCAACATTGAGAAGGAACAATTGTACACTACAATCTTGCCCACAGCCACGCAGTATGCCCGCAATGCCATATTCTCGGGCCTGATGCCTGTTGACATTGAACGCATGTTCCCCGACCTGTGGGTCGACGAGGACAGCGAAGAGGGCAAGAATGTGAACGAGGCTCCACTGGTGCAGACCATTCTCGACCGTTATCGCCGCAAGGTGCATTTCTCTTACAATAAGGTTAATGACTCGACTGGTGGCGAAAGGCTGCTCAAGAACTTTGGCACATTCAGCAACTTTGACCTTAATGTACTGGTGCTCAACTTTGTTGATATGCTGTCTCACGCCCGCACCGAGTCGCGTATGATACGCGAGTTGGCTAACACCGATGTTGCCTATCGCTCGCTCACCGAGTCGTGGTTCCGCAACAGCTATGCCATCGAGCTGTTTAAGCTTATGGCGCGCAATGGTTACAAGGTGGTGCTGACTACCGACCATGGTACAGTGCGTGTAAACAACGCCATAAAGGTGATAGGGGAGAAGAATACCAATACCAACCTGCGTTACAAGCTGGGCCGTAACCTGAGTTACAATCCCAAGCAGGTATTTGAGATAAAGTCGCCCAAGCGTTACGGCTTGCCTAGCCCCAATGTGTCAACGACCTATGTCTTTGCCGCTAACCGCGACTTCTTTGCCTATCCCAACAACTATAACTACTATGTACAGTATTACACCGATACCTTCCAGCATGGTGGCATATCAATGGAAGAGATGCTTGTGCCACTGGTGACCCTGTCGCCGAAGTAAAAAGTTAACTGGGTTAAAAGGTTAAGTACTTATTGAGGAATCGAATAATCAATAATTCGAAATAATAACAACAACGCCTGCTACAATCGTGTAGCAGGCGTTATTTTTATTATTAGGTATCAAGCCTCGCGTGGAGGCTTGATATTGTAGTCTAGAATTAGAGACCGAGAACGATGTCGATGATTGCGTTCATGTCAGCAACGTCAACATTGCCGTCACCGTTTACATCACCAACTTCAGTTGAAGCTTGCAGACCCAGGATCATGTCGATACATGCGTTTACGTCAGCGATATCAACTACACCGTCACCGTTGATGTCACCCTTAACACCGGGAGCGGGCTTAGCACCGTGGTCGAAGTAGATGTCGAGAACATTAGCACCTGTATTGTTGTCGGGTGTAGTGTAAACCATGAAGAGCTCGTGCTTGCCTGTTACGGGAACGAGGAACTCGCCAGCAGTTGTCATGTAGCGTGCCCAGTCACCAGTACCCTGGAGAGGAACGATAGCTACGGGGTCGTGACCCTCGAGAATACCTGCGAGGTTGTTCTCCCAGTCTTCTTGAGTGTAGATGAAGTCGGGATCGAGGTCGAGGTAGAATGAGAAGTTAGCAGTCTCGAGACCACCAAGGTCAACCTTATCGCAAGAGTGGTTGATAAGAACGCGAGTGTAAGGATCGTTGCCAAATTCAACGCCTTCGCCGTCACCGTAGAAGTCGATTACAGTACCGTTTCTTGTGTAACCAATGTTACCGCGGTTCTCATAGCGACCATGGCACTTAACCTCATAGCCCCAAGGATTACCTTGACCTTCGGGTTGGCCGAGGAATGTGAAGTGGAATGCATCCTCAGCGGGAGTCTCGTCAACGAGAGAGATACCGCAGTCGGGGTGTTCGAGCCAAAGCTGTTGCTCTACGAACTCAATAGCTTGGAGGTTAGAGCTACCACCACGCCAGCGGACGAGTACCTTGTGCTGACCGCTGATAGCCTTGATGTTCTTTGCGAAGGGGTTCTCGCCGTTGTTGCCAAGGTCAAGACCTGACCAGAAGCTTGCAAAGAGGTTCTCGGGCTTAACTTCGTCCAGATAGAAATCCAGCCAGTCATAGATGTTTTGTGACCAGTGTGTGAAGTAAGCTACGAGTTGTTTGTACTTGGCATTGCCAAAGTCAACTGTACCATAGTCAGCGATGAAGCCTTCCTTAGTCCAGCCCCACGCTTGACCTACTGAAGCAGTGTCAATGCGAGTGTCGGGGAAGTCGGTGCCCTCACCTGTGGGAACAGCGGGAACTGACTCGATAGAGCGGAGCTTGTAAGAAATCAGGTCATAGCCGGGCTTTTGGTTGGGCTCGCGAAGAGCAACACCAGCTTTCCAGAAGTCTTCTTCCTCGCTCAGGAAGTCCTCAGCTGTGAACTCTGTGTCATAGAAGCTGACGTAACGGATGTTACCGCTACCGCCTACGAATGTCAAATAAACTTTTTGCTTGCCAACGGGCTTTGTGTAAGTAATACCTTCCATGGCAGGACCGTGACCTGAGAGAAGAGAGTCAACGGTGCAGTTGTAAGCCATGTTGGCACCGTAGTTGTAGTAACGTTGGTAACCACCAGTCTCGTCGATTGCCATCTGAGTGAAAGGCAGTGAAGACTCGAAGTCAGCACCTGCGTGCAGGATTGCCCAACCGTCAACATACCAACCGTTGGCCAGAGTGATACTTGTTGCAAGGTAGTTCTCGCCGTTAGGACCAAAGTCAACCTCGCCCAGGCAAACAGTTGTAGCTGCGCTACAGTTACCGATGTTTGAGTTTGCTTTGTCAAACTTACCGTCTTGAAGAATCTCTACGCGACCCTCTACACAAGGGATAGAGTAGATAGCTGCACTAGCAACATTGGCTGTCATGGCTAATGCAAGGCTTGCGATGATAGTAGAAATTTTTTTCATAAAAAGTTTTTATTTAGTTAAACTGATATTTCGATTACAAAATTACCTTGTATAATACAATTATTATAGAACGAATGTCGCAAAAAATAGCAATTCTTTGTACCTGTTGCAGTGTAATAGGCTCTCGTGTGCCTATCATTTCCCATTTTACAGGACTCTGCTATTCTCAATCTACTACCGGCAAACTCTTGAAAAAGAAAAAGCCTTGGACCATAAGGTCGCAAGGCTTTCTTATTTTGATATAGTATAGGGGGCTATTAGAGACCGAGAACGATGTCGATGATTGCGTTCATGTCGGCAACGTCAACATTGCCATCGCCGTTTACATCGCCAACGGCTGTTGAAGCTTGCAGACCCAGGATCATGTCAATGCAAGCGTTTACATCAGCGATGTCAACTACATTGTCGCCATTGATGTCGCCCTTAACGCCGGGTTGGGGATCGCCGCCTTCCTCCTCAACAATGGTTGTAAACGATTTCCACACATCGGCTGCCTGATAGGCTGCGAGAGTGCCTTTGGGAACATAGAGTGTACCAGTTTGTGCCTTGTAGAACACATTTGATACGATGGTGAGGGGAGCAGCCATGCGGTTGTGTACCTCTTTGAGTGCTGTACAGTTATAGAAGGCTTGTGCGTCGATGGTTGTAACGGTGCTGGGCAGGGTAACCTTAGTGAGAACCTTGTTGCCGTAAAGCAGTGCTTTGCCCACGGTTGTAACGCCCTCGGGGAGGTTGAGCTCGGTAAGTGCTGTACCGCGCAGTGCGTTCTCGCCGAGGCTTGTGAGACCCTTGTTGAGCTTGATTGATTCCAGAACTGTGCAGTTGTAAAATGCCTGTTTAGCAAGTGTGGTAACTGATGCGGGAATCTCGATGCTCTTGAGAGCCTTGCAACCGTTGAATGTGTTGTCGGGAACTGTTGTGAGTGCGGTCGACAGTTTTGCTGTTTCGAGAGCTGCACATCCCTGGAATACCTGCACATCCATTGTTGTTACAGAGTTTGCCATGTCAAGAGACTGCATTGCTGCACAGTTGTAGAATGCCTGCTTGCCTATGGTTTTCACTCCATTGGGGATTACGATGCTCTTAAGTGCCTTGCAGCCGCTGAATGTGCTTGCGGGGATGGTGGTGAGGCCTGTTGACAGCTTGGCCGATTCGAGACCAGCACAACCCTGGAACACTGTTTCGCCCAAGCTTGTAACGGTATTGGGCATATCAACTGATGCCAGTGCCGAACAGTTGTAGAATGCCTGGCGGCCGATGGTAGTGATGCCGCTGGGTATAACAACCTTTGTGAGCGCTATGTCGCCGTTGAACGTGTTCTCGGGAATCTCGGTCATGGCGCTTGACAGGGTAACTGACTGGAGTTTAGTACAACCCTTGAATTCATCACGGCCTATGGTAGTGACGCTGTTGGGGAGAGTAATGTTTACAAGACCTGAGTTGGTGAATGTGTAATCCTCGATTGCAGTTACACCATTAGGGATGTTGATGCTTGCAAGGTTTGTACAGCCGTTGAATGCGTTATTGCCAATCTGTGTTACGCCGGCGGGCAATGTAAGGCTGGGCAGTGCAGCACAGTTGACGAATACTGATGCTGCAATGGTCTTAACGGTTGATGGGATGTTGACCTGAGCGAGAGACGAGCACTTGTAGAATAGACCCATGGGGAGCGCTGTCAATCCTTCGGGCAGAGTTGCCGACGCGAGGCTTGTGCAACCACTGAACAGGTTCTCGCCAAGAACCTTGATTGACTTGGGAATTGCGATAGACTGCAGCTTGGTGCAGGCCATGAAGGCTGTGCCTCTGAGTTCCTCGAGCGATGCGGGCAGTGTTACGCTGGTGAGACTAGTGCAAGTGCTGAAAGCACCGTCGCCGATGTTCTTAAGGTTGGCACCCTCAATTTTTACTGAGGTCAGGCCCGACTGGTTGCGGAAAGCATAGCTGTCAATGTCGGTAATCTTGTACTCGGTGCCGTTGTTGGTAACGGTTGCGGGAATCACGAGATCGCCTGAAACGGTAGACGACAGGATATAGCCTGTCTTGAATGTGTCGTCGACAAAAATTCTAAGGCCGTTAGGCAGGGTGATTGTCGTGTCGGCCCAAGATGTTGTTGCTAAAGCAATAAATGCTAAAAGTGTAAATAATTTCTTCATAAGTGGTATGTTTTTAGTTGTTTTTTCAGAATGGGAAAAAGGCATTGTTTGTATCTATGATACAAAGATAGTAAAAAAGCAAGAAATGAGGCAAATTTTGTTTGTGGTATTTCGTGTGGTATTTTGTATCTGATTGATTGCCAGGAGTGTACAAGAGGGTAATTAAAGAGGTTTTCGCTGCCAAATATGGCAACGAAGTGCTTGAGATGTGGCAGCGAAGTGGCTAATATAAGAAGATATTAGATAGATAAACCTCAAAAAAAAGACCACCTAAGCTTAGGTGGTCTTTTTTTTGAG
>JAGHTV010000440.1 GCA_018065165.1 Candidatus Sodaliphilus fimicaballi
ACTTCTGTGCACACCAAGACATGATACTTACCGATGCAATCTCGGAGGCCCTGTTGCGTACCGTCAAGGATTGTGCCATTGAGGTACTCAAGCGTCCACAAGACTATCGCCTGCGTGCCCAAATCATGTGGGCAGGAAGCCTTGCACATAATGACCTTACCGAGTGTGGCGGTGAGAAAGACTTCGTCACTCACAAGCTTGAGCACGAGTTAAGTGCAATGTTTGGCGTAACCCACGGTGCTGGACTTGCAGCTATGTGGGGCAGCTGGGCACGCTATGTGATGCCTCGTCATGTGAACCGTTTCGTCCAGTTTGCTGTAAACGTGATGGGTATTGAATGCGACTATACCGACCTTGAGACTACTGCATTGCGTGGCATCGAAGCCATTGAAAACTTCTACCGCACCATAGGCATGCCCACCAGCATTCCCGAGTTGCTGGGTCGTCAAGTCACTCCTGCCGAGATCGACGAGATGGTTGACAAGTGCAGCCATGGTGGCAAGCTCGCATACGGTTCGCTCGAGAAGATTGATACAGTAGCAATGACGGCTATATACAACATGGCCAACAAATAATAATCACACCTCCACTAGCAGCACAACAACACCCTATCGATGAGTGACTTTTTCAAAACAGTAAAAAGCGTGTCGCAAGGCAAGTATACCGAGAAGATGAGTAAATTCCTCTCGTTTGTCGAGCCTGTCCAGAGTGCCGACGAGGCAAAGGCAATCATTAAGCGTTACGCCAATGAGTATCACGATGCCCGCCATGTGTGCTGGGCCTACATGATAGGCACCGACCGCAGCGAGTACCTTAGCAGCGACAACGGCGAGCCTAGTGGAACAGCAGGCAAGCCCATACTGGGACAAATCAACTCATTTGGTCTGACCAATGTTGTCATAGTGGTAGTACGCTACTTTGGCGGTATCAAGTTGGGAACTTCGGGCCTCATCGTTGCCTATCGCGAGGCTGCACGCATTGCAATTGAAGAAGGTGAGATACTAGAATGTCACGAGCAGGCACAAGTTACTTTCACTTTCCCATACCTGTCGATGAATGATGTCATGAAGCTTGTTAAGGGTGGCGATGTGAAGATGATTGATCAGCAATTTGACAACACCTGCTCAATGACCTTGCAATGCGACGCCGACAAGATGCCCGACCTCAAAAAACACATTGCCGACATTGACGGAACCTCAATACAAGAGTAACACACAATACATAATACCATTAAACTATCTAAGGCGAATATGAAAGATTTGAGATTTGCATTTTACTGCATTGCAATATGCACAACACTGTTTACCAATGCTAAACAGCCTGTTACACCTAACATTATTGCCAATGCCGATCAACAGCAAATGAACAATTGGGTTGAAGCAACACTTAGCTCAATGTCGCTTGAAGAACGCGTTGGTCAACTATTTGTGATGACTATTGCTCCCGAGCTTGACGAGCAGCACAAAGCAAAACTTGACCGATGGATAGACACTTGCCACATAGGTGGCCTGCTCTTCTCGGGAGGCTATATCGAGAAGCAAGCCATCTCAACCAACTACGCTCAAGGCAAAACCAAGATACCCTTGCTCATTACCCTTGATGGCGAATGGGGCCTAGGCATGCGACTCAAGGACTCTCCCACTTTTCCTCGTGCTCTCACGTTAGGTGCTATTCAAGACGAATCACTCATTTACAAAATGGGTGCTGAGATTGCACGCGAATGTCGCCGAATGGGCATCCATGTAAACTTTGCCCCCGATGCCGACATCAATGACATACCCACCCTGAAACGATTGAGGAAACGCTCCTTTGGCGAATCG
>JAGHTV010000282.1 GCA_018065165.1 Candidatus Sodaliphilus fimicaballi
CCACATCACAAAAGTGGACAACCTTCACAGTTGAAGGCGTTCCCGCTGGTAACTACTACATCGGCTTTGAGAGCGGCTACTGCAGCATCGACGACGTTTACGGCTTTGAGCGCGTAGCAGTTGCCCACGACGTTGTGGTTAAGACTAAGGAAATCGCTAAGACTGCCGACGTTAACAGCGAGTACTTCGCTAATGTTACCCTGCTCAACATCAACGCCACTGCCGAGGCCGAGGACGCTTACACAGTTTCTGTAGCCTTCAACGGCGAGGAAGTTGCCGAGGTAGCATCTCTCGAGATTCCTGCCGAAGGTACAGCAAAATATGAGTTCTCATTCACTCCCCACGCTGCTGGTACATTCCCCCTCGATGTAACTTATAACTGGGCCGACGGCTACAGCATCCTGGTAACCGACACCATCACAGTACGTCCCGAGAGCGCAAGCCTGGCTTACACCGTGGGTAATGCTAACGGAACTAACAACACTCCCCTGTTCCTCAACTACAAGAACAGCGTGAGCGAGACCCTGTACACTGCCGAGCAGCTTGCTGCAGCCGGCATCAAGGCTGGTGACAAGATTACATCACTCAGCTACAAGGGTTACAACACCGCAGGTGAAGTGACAACTGCCGTTAAGGCATTCGTGATGAACTGCGAGGACACTGAGTTTGGCGCAGCCGACATGACCGCCGACGAGGACATGACTCTCGTCTTCAGCGACAATGTGACATTCCAGAAGAAGGGTGCTTCGTCAGCTACCGAGCTCATGCTCTCTATCACCTTCAACGAGCCCTTCATCTACACTGGTGGTGCACTCCGCGTTAAGATGCAGAGCGAGGCCGACAGCTTCAAGAACGTTTACTTCGAAACTGACGGCACTGTTGCCAACATGTGCTACGGCCAGCGCAGCGACAACCAGAAGGTTGCCGACATGACAAGCTACAGCGCTTGGAAGTTCCCCGTTACCACATTCGGTATCGAGCTCACTCCCGAGGTTCTTACAGGTAAGGTTGTTGATGAAAATGGCAACGGCATTGAGGGTGTAAGCATCGTTCTTACAGCTCAAGATGCTACCGCTCCCGCCGATGGTATGATGATGGCACCCGTTGTTCAATACAGCGCTGTCACTGCCGAGGACGGTTCATTCGAACTCCCCATCATCCAAACCGACAAGACTTACACTGCTGTATTCACTCACGACGAGTACAACGATGTTCAAATGACATTTGCAGCACCCTTCGGCGCAATCGATGATGTAGTTATGGAGAAGAAGCCCTCAACCGGCATCAACGATGTTAAGGTTAACGCTTCTAAGGCTTACAAGACTATCGAGAACGGTGAGATCATCATCGTTAAGGATGGCGTTAAGTACAGCATCATGGGTCAACCCGTCAAGTAAGAACGCTAACGCTTTTCAGAGCGGTCACTGCGTTCCCTTTTCAGAACGGCTCACTGAGCCTACAAGAACGCTACGCTCTTAAAAGCAAGGATAAAACCATATCAAGGTCACTACCCCGCGGGCGGTGACCTTTTTTATGTCCCACCCCTCCCCCCCC
>JAGHTV010000364.1 GCA_018065165.1 Candidatus Sodaliphilus fimicaballi
TGTTTACACCTTCAATCACATTGATGCGTGTAGCCACATGGGTAAGCAGGGCCATACGCTGGGCTATTGTCTCGGGTGTGATGCCCAGGGTGAGCAACACTCCCAGGCAGGTGACAGCGTTCTCTATGTCGACGGGTGCGGTAAATGGTACCGTCGCCTTATGATGTTCTCCATCAATGGTGTAGGTGATAGTTGTCTTGCCTGCAGTGTCGTCTTGCTGACTCCACTCGAGTTGTGTTAAAGATGGTATAGCATCCTTTATGCGTTGGTCTTCGCCGCAATATATGCATTGCTTGCAGTCTTGCAGCAGGCGAGCCTTCTCTCTTATTTTTTCCTCAATCGAGCTGAATCCCTCGTCATGCTCGTCTCCCACATTGGTGATTACGCCCATCGTGGGGGCAATCATTGCCTGTAGCGATGCCATCTCGCCCGTGGTCGATATGCCGGCCTCGATTATGGCCAGTGTGGTGTCATCGTCGATGTTCCACAGCGACAGTGGTACGCCTATCTGCGAGTTGAAGCTGCGAGGCGAGCGCACAATGCGATAGTCGGGCGACAGCAGCTGGTTGAGCCACTCCTTTACGCGGGTCTTGCCACGACTGCCGGTGATGGCGATGATGGGCAGTGACTCAAAGCGATGGCGGTGGTAGGCCGCCAGCATCTGCAGGGCAATGAGCGTGTTGTTCACCACCAGGTAGTTGGCGTCGCGTCGTTCCTCGCTTATGTCGGCGAGCGACTCCACCACAAAGTTGCGCACGCCGTGGTCATACAGGTCGCTTACGTATTTGTGCCCGTTGCCCATACTGGTGCGTAGGGCAAAGAATAGCGTCTCGCTGGGTAGTGATAGCGAGCGTGAGTCAATGAGCAGCGTGCTCACCGTTGCTTCGGGACAACCCAGTATCGACTCGGTAGCTCCCAGCACTTGCGCTATGTCACTTATCGCATATTTCATAGCAGGTTCTTGATTTCGGGGATATTTTCGATGTAAGGATATTCTTTCACTAGGTTGCCCACCACGGTGCGGGTGTCGGCATTGAAGCGCTCCACAACCTCACTGTTGTTGCTCACGGGGCGGTGCATGATGCGTTTCATCACACGCTCGCAGCGAGCCACAGCCTGAGCCGCACGGTCGTCGAGATAGGTAGCCTGGAATGTCTGCCATATATACTCCACTGCCACATCGCTGGGGTGAACCATGTCGGTGGCATAGAAGCGATAGTCGCGCAAGTCGTCCATCACAATCTCATATGAGGGGAAGTACTCAGTGTACTCCTTGTGAGCCTTGATTACATTGTCCACCGTCACGCGCAGCGACGCCTTGCTCAGCGAGTTGGTCTCCAGGCCGTCGGCAATGTGGCGTATGGGGCTAATGGTGAACACTACTTGCAACTCGGGGTTGTACTCGTGCAACTGGTCAACCATGTGGTTGAGGGCATCGGTCATCTCGTCCACACTGGCCATGCTGCGCGTGAACTCGTGCTGTGGCACCTTGTGACAGTTGCTCACCACCTCGCCAGTCGACTGCAGGCGATACACTACCGCTGTGCCCAGGGTGATGACGCGCATCTTGCACTCTTTGAGCATCTTGTGACCTTGCTCAATGCGGCTGTTCATGCGGTTGAGCGTTGCCTCCTTGTCGCCCATCGAGTAGCGTGAGTGAAAGGCAAAGCTGTTCCACACGCCACTCTGCTGGAACAGAGTCATGCCCGCGATGGGTTCTCCACTGATGAGGCGTTGCACACTCGCTGCAATGCTCAACGGGTTATATATGGTCCCGAAAGGATTCACCAGGGCTTGCATCATGCCTGTGCGCATCTTGCCGCCTATGTTGTCGCTGAAACACGACCCCAGCAGCATCACTTGGTCGCTGTGCTGCAGCATCTGCCTGTTTTCGGGCGCTTTTATTACAGTTCTGAAGTTCATAATCTACCTAAATTAAGCAAAGTTACTTATTTTTTTTGACTAATGGATTTTTTTGCGAAATAAATTAAGAAAAATTTCAAAACTCATCTCTATCTAGATGTATATCATTCCCATAAACCATGCGCAATCAGTTACGCAATCGTTTGAGTAAGATAATTTACACATAAATTTTCACAGCGTGTTTAATTATTGTGATTTTATTGTTATCTTTGCGACAACTAATTTTTTAACTTAAAAAACTAATATTAATCACATTATGAAGAAATTTTTACTTCTCCTCGTTGCTCTCGTAGCAACAAGTGCTGCATGGGCACAGGATACCTATGTAGTAGCAGGTGTGAGCGCACTTTGCGGTTCTAACTGGAGCGCAACCGACGCTAACAACCAGATGACCCTCCAGAACGATGGCACTTATGTTAAGACTTATGCTAATGTAGCTGTAGGTTCTTATCAGTTCAAGGTAGTTAAGAACGGCAGTGAGTGGATTGGTGACAAGAACGGCCAGAATGTTCAGTTTGCTGTAAACACTGCATGCGATGTTAACATCTACTTTAACCCCTCAAACAACGACATCACCGTAGCTGGTAACGGCGTGGGTGAGAAGACATTTGAAATCAACAAGGTTATTGCCGTGGGTAACGGTAGTGGCAACTGGCTCAATGGCGTTAGCTGGGATCCTGCATCAGATACCAACAAGATGACTCAGGTGGGCGACCTCGTTTACGAGATTTCTTACAACGACGTTCCCGTGGGTGGTGACTATCAGGTGAAGTTCGCTGTCAACGGCAGCTGGGACGACAACTTCGGTGGTACCTATGCAGGTAACGGTGTTGAGGGTGATGCTGTATACGATGGTGGCAACATCTATGTTAATGTAGAGAAGGCAGGTACAGTTACTCTGCGCCTCGACCTCAGCAACTTTGACTACTCTTCTAAGAGTGGTGCCAAGATGACCATCACAGTTCCCACTGTTGATGAGCCCGTTGCTGAAGCTTACTTCTTGAAGCATCCTTGGGGTGGTGGCGAATGGACTTGGCAGCCTCTCACTAAGGATAATAACGGCGTTTGGAGCCTCGTGGCTGCTTACGGTGGCAATGGCTGCAACTGGAACACTAAGGCTAGCAACGACGGCAGCACATGGGTAGCTGAGCCCGAACTGGTAGGCGAACCCGAGGTTGGTGATGCATGCACATTTACTTTCAATCCCGAGACTGGTGCAATCAAGATTGCTAAGAACATTGAAACTGGCATCAACGACATCAATGTAAACGCTGCTAAGGTTTACAAGACTATCGAGAACGGTCAGGTAATCATCGTTCGCGGCGACGCTCGCTTCAACATCATGGGTCAGCCCGTAAAATAAGAACGCTTCGCTTATCAGAGCGGTCACTGCGTTCCCTTTTCAGGACGGCTCAAAGAGCCTAAAAGAACGCTAACGCTCTAAAGAACATAGATAAAAAGTACCACGGCAGCAATGTCGTGGTACTTTTTTGTCTCTTTATCTCCCACAGAGACATAGATCCACAGAGCGGTACTGTGCCCGACGTATTTCCGTCGGGTCCTTCTGCTCGGTTCTGTCAGTTTACATTCGTGCAATTTGTGTAAATCTGTGGTAGAAATAAACCTCTCACAGAACACACGGAAAGCACAGAATGTCTAGCCCACAGAGCTGTTATTGTGCCCGACGTATTTCCGTCGGGTCCTTCTGCTCGGTTCTGTCAGTTTATGTTCGTGTGGATTAGTGGTTAGAAAATCTACAATTAGCCGTCTACTTGCAAACGATTGCATGAATTATTGTATTTTTTTTTGAGATAAGTGATTCAACACCTTAATTATATTTGATAAATTTGCGTGTCACATTTAAAAATCGGAACTTAAACAAAAAACTATAAAACTAATTAAATTAATCAATTACAAAAATGAACAACAGAATTAAATCCCGCTACTTGCGGGTAATGCTCCTGTCGTTGCTATTCTTGTTGACCGCTGGCCAGCTCTCGGCCAAGATGATCTATTTTGAGAATAACATTAATTGGAGTACTGTCAAAGTCCACATGTGGGGCGATGCCAATGGAGATGTTAAATTGACATCCACTGGAGATGGCAAGTGGTTTTCTGGCGAAATTCCCGATAACGCAAAAGACCTCTTGTTTTACAACGGATCTTGGGGTGGCAATAACCAAACTGGAAATTTATCTTACCCAACAGACGGAAATAATGCTTTCGTTTGGAATGGCGAAGGAGAAGGCTATTGGAAAACATATAACCCCACTCCTGTTGAGGCAACATGGACAGTTGTTGGTAACAAAGCCATTCTTAATGGCTCAACTGATTGGGATACCAACAACACCGCCAATGACATGGTTAAAGGCGCAAACGGTACTTACACTCTCACAGTTGAGAAAACAAACCTTGCTGCCGGAAACTATGAGTATAAGGTAGTAAAAAATCACAGTTATAGTGACGGAGAGTTCCCATCAGGACAAAATAACAATACTCTGACCATCTCTGAAGCAGGTGACTATACTATCGTTTATACTTACGATGGTGCATCTAACCTGACTGCTACCGCTACTAAGAATGCGCCTGTAGTTGATCCCAAGACAGGAAAACTCTATATTAAGGTTGCAGATGGTGCTTACACTGCAATGACTGAGAATGCTGATGGCAACTTCACTTGGACTGGCGACATCAACAACGATGTAGTCATCAAGTTCCGTAGCAAGGATAATGACGACGATAACTATCACCTGCACCCCAGCGGCAGCGGAGATTACTGGGTAAATGAAACCAATCACAGCGACAATCCCGCATTTGGTGCCGGCTATAACTACCTCATGAAATGGGGCAACGGCAACTACACAATCACAGTTCCCGCCGACTACAGCAGCGTATCATTTACCAAGAATGCTGGCTATATAGAGAACGGTATCCCCGTTTATCCTATCGGTGTGCAGAGTGAGACTGAGTTGAAGAAATATGACTTCGTAAACAATCCCGCAATCTATCTGCAGTGCAAGGTGCTCAATGCTGAACGCGTTTCTCCCGAGTGGCAGATGATTAAGGGCGATGATGGCAAGTATCACCTCAATGGCTTTGCTATGCGTGGTACCAAGTGCCGCGACTGGAATGGCAAGATAGATATTGAAGCACTCGCTTTCGTGCGCATCTATGATGCTAATGGCACTCACACCGCAGGTAGCTTCAAACTTGACAAGAGTGCTTACCTGACTAATGGTGAGCTCTACAATGCAACATTTGACCCCGAGACAAATACCCTCAGCCTCACCGAGGACGAGACTGCACAAGGTCACATGCCCTTCATTTCACTCGTTGGTAATGAGATGAAGCAAGACCAGAACTACACAACACCTCGCAACAGCCACACCGACAGCGCTTGGCAAGAGGCTTGGATTCAGTATGACGAGAATGGTAATATTCTCAAAGACCGTGAGGGCAACGTGATGTATAGCACCATGTGGCCTCCCAAGAATCCTATTTACTTCACTGCAAACATCGGTGGCGAGCGCCTCTACTCTTCAGAGCAGATGACTTTCAAGGTTGACAACAACTTCACTGCTAAAACTGGTGCAGAGTGGAAAGAGCAACTCACAGGTGATGAATATACAGATCTAGCTCTTGACGAC
>JAGHTV010000557.1 GCA_018065165.1 Candidatus Sodaliphilus fimicaballi
TAGAGGATGAGGACGGCTTTGAGCGTCCGGCTCTTGCTCGCGAGGTTGTTGTCGTGGGTCAAGCTGGCACCAAGGCTAGTGCCTATGAACGCCCCATCGAGGTAAAGAGCAAGCTCGTAGAACCCGATGTTCCCGTCAAGCGCAACGCTCCCGAGCCCGCCCCCGAACCGGTTGTCGAGACTCCCGAGGGCGAGAAGCTCAACATCGTTCTGGCCTTTGAACCGCGCGAGATCAAACACCTTAACACCACTACATTCTACACCACGCTGGTCAACGACAGCAATTACTACCTGTATTTCACTTATATGACCCGTGGCGACCAGGACACCGAGTGGACAACACGCTACCACGGACTGGTAGAGCCCAACTTCCTGCTCGAGCTCGACGAGGTGGGCCACGGCGACCTGGGCAACATGACTCACATTGCCGTGCAGTATGTCGCCTTCAAGCAAGGCAAGTCGTTTGCACTCAAGAATCCCGCGCTGGTACACCGTCGCCTCGTCTTTACCAAGTTTTACAAGCTGCACTGCTTCATCGACAACGAGTACTTTGACGCTCCCGTGCTGGCTATCGACATCACCCGCAACGACCTTCCCACAAAGGAGATGCGCATCGACAGCAGTGCTCTTGAGACAGCAATGAAGCAAAAGAAGGTTGACCGCCCCAAGGCAAAACCCATCTCACGCCCCAACGAGCGACATCGCAGTGAGCCCATCATTCAAGACCTGCACATAGCCGAGCTCATCGACAACTTTGCAGGAATGAGCAACAGCGACATGCTCAACTACCAGCTCGACAAGTTTCACGAGGTAATGAAGGCCAACCTCAAGCACACTGGCCAACGCATCGTGTTCATTCACGGCAAGGGCGAGGGTGTGCTGCGTCAAGCCATCATGCGTGAGATAAAGCGACACTACCCCTACTGCGAGACACAGGACGCCAGCTTCCAGGAGTATGGATTTGGCGCCACACAGGTAACTATACATCACAAGAAATAACATTAGGAATATGATATTTTGGTTCTCAGGTACAGGAAACAGTCTGTGGGTGGCGAGGCAACTAGCAGCATCGCTCAACGACACACTCGTTGACATAGCTCGTGCAAGCCTCGACGGCACTACAGAGTGGACTCTTAAACCCGGCGAGAGCGTGGGCTTCGTCTTTCCCACTCACTCATGGGGACCGCCACCACTGGTGTGCAAGTATGCTAAAGAGATGCACCTAAACGGCTACACATCGACAACTCACACCTGGATGGTAACCACCTGTGGCGATGACATAGGACTCACTCCTGAGATACTACAAAAAGCACTGGGCGACATCAAACTCAATGCTGCCTACTCGGTACAGATGCCTAACACCTACATTTGCCTGCCAGGCTTTGATGTCGACGACTTTACCACCGAGAAAACCAAACTCATTGCCGCACGTGCTCGTGTGGAGAAAGTGGCACTGTCGATTGCCGAGCGTCGCAATGTGACCGATGTGGTGCGTGGCAGTATGGCATGGTTCAAGTCGCGCATAATACGCCCTGGTTTTGTGCGTTCGGCAATGAACGATAGTGCATTCAAAGTCGACGCTGACGCTTGCAGCAAGTGTGGACTGTGTGCCAAGCAGTGCCCCGTGGGCAACATCGCCATTGATGCCGACGGGCACCCACAGTGGCAAGGAGATTGCACAATGTGCCTAGGATGCCTGCACAAGTGTCCCAAGACGGCCATCAACTATGGCAACATAACCAAGAAGAAAGGCCGCTATTACCACAAAGGCAAGTGACAATGGCACGCAATTTGTTACAAGGCAAAAAGGAAACAATAATCTATCGATGCTAAAATATATATGAAACTTATTAAGCGCTGGATACGCAACATTCTCATCTTCTTCTTTGTCTCTACCATACTCATGGTTCTGGCATTCAAGTTTGTTCCAGTTTACTTCACTCCACTCATGTTCATACGCTGCATTGAACAGATAGCCGATGGACAAGGCCCAGTAATGGAGCACAAGTGGGTACCGCTCGAGGAGATATCGCACAATGCCCCACAAGCAGTTATGGCAAGCGAGGACAACCTGTTCTTGCAACATCATGGCTTTGACTTTGAGCAGATATACAAAGCCCGCATCGAGGCCATGAACGGCAAGCGTGAGCGTGGTGCCAGCACCATCACCCAGCAAACGGCCAAGAATGTGTTCCTGTGGCCCGGGCACAGCTGGATACGTAAGGGATTTGAAGCCTATTTCACAGTGCTCATAGAGTTTATATGGGGCAAGGAGCGCATTATGGAAGTGTACCTCAACAGCATTGAGATGGGCAATGGCATATATGGCATCGAGGCAGTGGCCGAAATCAATTTCCACACCACAGCGGCCAACCTGACCAAGAAGCAAGCCGCTCTCGTAGCCACCACCCTGCCCAACCCCCGCCAGCGCAATAGCGGTAACCCCACATCGTGGATGAACCGGCGCAGCAACAAGATTGTTGACCTGATGGGCAAGATTGAGAAATTCCCTTATCCTGACGATAAAGTTGACAAGAAGGACAATAACGACAACGAGAAACCATATAAGAAAAAGAGAAATCGCAATAAGCGTCGTTGACACACACTGACACTCTATCAACAGTATAGAAAAAGCATTAAAACAAGTCTCACTTATAGCAAGTTGAGGCTTGTTTGTGTTATAT
>JAGHTV010000095.1 GCA_018065165.1 Candidatus Sodaliphilus fimicaballi
AAAAAAAGAATGGTCCTTAAATAATAAGAAATGGGAGGCTCTTGCGACGAGAACCTCCCATTTGCTATATTGAGAAACTGTAATTCCTTATTTCTTGCTGCGTTTCTTGGTGCAGTTCTTGCACACATGCAGTCCTGCTCGTTGAACCTTGGCCTTCGATACACGGCGCGACTCGTGACCGTTGAGCGATGGGCAGCCTTTGTAGTGATATTTGTCACCTGTTTTTGTTACATACACCTCACCCTTGGGGTCAACAGGGAAGTCCTTGAAGTTATCACGAGTTTCCTTCTCGGCTTTTGCAGTCGCTTTGGTAGCCTTTGATGTCTTCTCGGTTTTGGTAGTCTTGCTGCTGGTGGTGGTTGCGTCCATATTCAACTCGGTGCAAGCTCCCAACGCCAGTACTGTCATCAAGCAAAGTATTGATTGCTTCATAGTTGCTTTTTTTGAAAACAAAACCGCCCAGTTTTCGTTGGTCCGAGCGGTTATGTCATGTAATACGTTAATCGTGTTGATTACTTCTTGCCCATCAGGTTCTTGAGGGTGTCGAAAGCGTTGTTTACAACCTCGGCTGCCTTGTCGTCAAGTGAGTCGGGAGTGATGCCTTGAACGATCTCTGTAGCTTTCTTCTTCAGTTCGTCGCTGTTAGCCAGTGCGTTTCCAGCCTTGTCGCCGAGCATGTTTTTAGCTGCGTCGAGGATACCGCCTGCATTAGTTGATTGTCCAGCCTTCTGGCCGAGCATTTCTTGAGCCTGGTTGATGATGTCTTTAAGATCTGCCATAGTTGATTAGTTTTTAGTTGTTAGTATTATATTGAATTTAAAATAAGCTGAGTGATTGTTGCTCAACACGACCACGGGCTTTGCGCAGTCGCTCATCGTTGATGTCGATGCCTATTGAGCGGCAGCCCATGTCGTGTGCAACCTTGCAGGCTGTGCCTGTTCCGCAATATGGATCGAGTACGATTCCGCCTTGCGGACAAGTTGCTGTGATGGCGAGCTTGTAGAGTTGCTGCGGAGCAATTACATAGCGGTCGGTCTCGCTACGCTCAGGTGCAATGTTCCACACATCGCCGGGCATGCTCAGCGTCTGAGCTGCCTCCTGTATGTAGAATCCCTTTGTCTTGATTTCTTGGTCACGGGCCTCGTCGCCAGTCGATGTGCCTGCCTTGTCGCGCAGGTAAAGGCGATATGAGCCTATCTTGCCAGTGCTCATCTTGTACATTGCAGCTTGCAGTGCTTGCATCGCATTCTTTTTCTCAACGGGTGTGAGTGCAGTGTTGGTGGCGATGTTGCGTTGATAGCGTTCGCCTGTGCTCTTGGCTCCTGTTGACTTGTCCTGCACACCATAGTTGCGACGCAGTTGCTCGTCGTTATAGTAGTAGTTGGCACTCTTTACAAAGTGGAACATATACTCGTGCTCGTTGCGTAGGTGATTTTGCATATTGTCGATGGTGCCTTGCTGCTTGTTCCAGACGATGTCGTTGCGCAGCATCCAGCCTTGCAGGTCCATCATCTTAATTGCAAGTCGCCATGGCAATGCCTGCATTGATGTTGAGTTATAGGCATCGGCCATGTTTATCCACAGCGAGCCCTCATCCTTAAGCACGCGGTGAGCCTCGGCTGTCATGCGCAGCAGACTGTCGACAAACTCGTTCTCGTCTTTTGTGGTCAACGAGTCAACCTTATATTCTTTAAGGTGCCAGTAGGGCAGGGTGGTGACAATGCAGTCAATGCTCTTGTCCTCGATGGTTGCCATAATCTTGCAAGCGTCGCCATTGTGGTATTGAGGCATGTTGTTGCTGCCCAGTTGACGCACCAGTGTGCGCAGTGCAGGATCACACTCGGGAGCCTTGAGTATTGCAGGGTCAATTGCTGGTGCAGCAACGATGACTTGAGGTGCAATGGTCACAGCCGTTGCAGGTGCTTCATTTTCGAGTTCTGCAGGTGTGGTTTCTTTCTCCTCGGGTGTCAGTGCCGCAGTGTCAATGCCGTCGAGTGTCTCACGCAGCAGGGTCGCTGCACGGGCACTCATCTTGTCATGACCTATTGCACTCATGGCGTCCTCGGCAAGCCACAGGGCCACAAGTTCATCGGCATCGGTCTTGAGTAACTTGGCGAGTTTCACTACTTGTGCACGCTTGGGTCGGCGTTCGCCGTGCTCGTAGCGGCTATACATGGGTATATCTACACCTATGGCCTGAGCAAGTTTTTTTTGCAGCAGTCCATGTTGCTGGCGCAGTAGTCTAATTCGTTCAGAGAATAGCATAATCTTACATAATTGTTATCAAACGACAAATTTAATCAATCTTTTTTGATTTTCCAAATGGTGATATCGTTAGTTATATTTTATTTGCTGGAAAAATAAACTCTAGTAGTATTATCGTTGAATGAGAAAAAATAACTACTTTTGCACATTACTATAGATACACACATATTTAAATAAAGTAAAATGCTATGAAAAAGGTATTATTTATGATCTTAGCCTCTGCTATGCTTAACTCATGTGGAATCATGGGCGACATCGCAAGTGACTACACCGATATGGATGGTGTGCGCACCGTATTATCAACCAACAAACACATGATGACCGATATCGACATCGCTCTGGGATGTCGCATGAGTAAAACTGATACCGTTGCCGGCTTGTTGCTGACATCTGACAAAGATTCAAATCATGGAATTTTTGCCAAGGGCGAGCGTCTAAGAGTAGAATTTGCCGATGGTGAGATAATTACACTGAAAAATATCTACGACAAAGAATTTGACACACAGGCCTCAACAAGTGAGACTGAGCGCATCATCGACGAGCAAGTGGGTTACAACTATGTATATAGTCCTTATTCAGGAAAAGTTTACATTACCCCTCGCTACTTTACTGCATTGGTGCCTGAGCGTCACACTTACACCACAACTTTGTCATATGCGTTGTATCCCGTAAAATACAATGAACTCATGTCAATGATGACAAAGCAGGCTGTAAAAGGGGGAGTTGAGAGCGAAGAAGGCTACACGACTATGAACAATCCCGAAAAGTTCGCTGGCATCAT
>JAGHTV010000420.1 GCA_018065165.1 Candidatus Sodaliphilus fimicaballi
ATGCCCATGACGATAAGTGATAAAAGTTTCTTCATATTATTAATTATTTCTTGATTTTTCTTGAAATTTCGATACTTCGAGATTTCGATTTCTCGTTAAACTCTTAAACGGTTAACCTCTTAACCTCTTTACCTCTTAACCTCTTAACCTCTTAACCTCTTAACCTCTTACTACAATCCCAGGATGATGTCGATGATTGCGTTCATGTCGGCCACATCAACGGTGCCGTCGCCGTTGAGGTCGGCGGCAGCCTTCTTGCCTTGCAATCCCAGGATGATGTCGATAACTGCATTGACATCGGCAATGTCTACCACGCCGTCACCGTTCACGTCGCCCTTCTTGCCAGCGGGTGTGTTGGGCCACAGGCTGGTGAAATACTCGTTGTAGTTGCGACTGCTGCTAAAGTTGAGGTAAGATCGCCCCGGGCCTGTGTAGAACGTGCGAGTAGTGTTTGAAGGACGGCAGAATTTCTTAGTCACGCAGTCCCAGTAATATCCCCATGTAAGACCGTTTACATTAACGTCGCCGGTTGACGAAGCATTGAGAACCGAAGTTCCACTAGCTGAAAGTGCTCGCGGAATTTTGTAAATCGCGCCCGGTGCAAGATCTGCCAGAATTACTCCAGTGTGGGCAGGTACTCTTACAACCTTTTCCATTGTAATGGTATTGTTGCTATTTGAATAAGATGATGCCACATAAGCATTGACACGAGCCGTTCCGAACTCAAGTGGGATGCAAACACCCAGGTTGTAGTTGTCGTAGTCGGGCTTTATGTAGATGTTAAGTGCGTCCAGAGGATCGTTGCCGTCGTTTTTGTTCCAGCCGCTATAGTCCTTAGAATAGTAGTTGCTGTATAGCACTTCGTTGTTGACATAAAGCCTGAAGCCACTCGCATTAAAGCCATAGTACTGGCCGTCCCATGTGCGCGTGTTTGTGCCCAGAATGGTGAGTTCCTTGAGTTTCGTTGCCTGGAAAAATGCACCGAGGCCAAATTTTGTGCAAGTCTCGGGAATAGTGAGCGAAATGACCGATGTACCAGAGTAAGCGCGATATCCTATACGCTCCAGTGCTGTCATAGCTGAAAGGTCGGTAGAGGTCAGGTTAGCGGCATCGGTAAAACATGAGTCACCTATCTCGGTCACTAAATACTTCTTGCCATTGTTAAGCAAGTAATTAGATCCCTTGAAATTGTCAGGTACTGCAATTGTGGGGCATCTAACGTACTTAACCTTGCCGGCATATTCAACACCATCTTGTGTGAATGCTTGAGTGCTTACAATGGTTGCCGGTTCTTTGCACTCTGAAAATACTGCATTAAACGAGTTATTATAAGCAAAGTCGAATGCACCACCCAAAACATTGGTCGACTTGAATGCAGTGCCTAACCTATTGCGCATGTCATTGGTTTTGCCTACAGGTACATACATCTTGCATGTACTGGGTACATTTGTGAAGCGGAAGTCTTCCAATTCAGGAACAAGCAGATTGAGGTATATTTCCTGAAGTTTGCTCATACCTCTGAACACATCGGGCGACAAATTTTTAATAGAGCTGGGAATAACAATTCTCTTAACCCCCGTACCATAGAAAGCATCGGCACCGATGTGATAAATAGTTGTGGGAAGGATTACATCACCATAATACTGTTTATACCCTTTGAAATCAGTAGGAAATACGCCGTTGAGTTTACAATTCTTGAATGCACTTGTGCGTATGAAACGCAAAGTATTAGAGAACTCAAACGACAAGAGATTGGTACATCCTTCAAAAGCACGAACACCCACATAGGTTACATTGGGAAGGTATACGCTTTTAATTTGAGCATTGATAAAGGCTTCATCAGCAATAGTGTCAACATTTACACCTCCATAATATGAATAAAGTTCGGAGTATGAGCTATTAATGCGTGGGCCTATGCTGGTGCATGCAAATTTTTTATCACCTGCATTAAATGATTCAGGAATATAATATAAATCGTCATCATCCACAAACATGGGCGGCTTAACCATCGAGCATCGGCCCGCGTAAGATATTCCGTCCTTTCCGGTACAAGGACTTGTGCTGGTGACTGTTGCGGCGATGCCATAAGAATTTATAAAGTCAAATGACACGAGTCCTCGAGTGTTGACGTCTTGCACTTCGCTCCATCCATTGATCTTGTAATGGTCTTCGCTGCCATAAGGCACATAGAGGTGCGGCTTATGGGCATCGGTGAAAATCTTGCTTACAACAAAAATACCTTTCTTGTTGACGAAGAGATGGTTGAGATATTGACACTTGCGGAATGCGTTGGTTTCGATGGTCTGAATTGTGGCAGGGATAACCACTCGTTCAACCTCTGAATTGACAAAAGCATCTTCCTTGATAGTCTTGATGCCGTAGGGGAAAATAACCCAAGACTTGTAATCCTTGTAGTCACTGAAAGCCTCGGTCTCTACAATAGTGGTATTGTTGTGAACTTTCATGAACTTATCATAGGTGGCACCCTGGGGTACATACAGGATTGAATTGTAGTCCTTGGTGTAGAGTGCATTTTGATAATCGGCATAGTACTTGTTGTTCACGCTTACCTTGAAAGTTTTGAGATTACTACAACCAATAAATGGTCTGCGGCCTATCGAAGTCACCGATGCCGGGATGTTGACGGATGTGATGCCAGTATTTTGGAAACAGGACGTGTCGAGCTTTTGCACTCCTTCTCGCAAAGTGATTTTATTCAGCTTCTCGCAAGACATGAACGCCAGTGGACCCACTACCACGGCTCCGCAATCTACGGTCTTGAGATTGGGACACAATGCAAAGGCACCTGAACCTATCAGGTCTATCTTGTCGTTAATCGTTACCGAGACGATGTTTTCGCATCCATAGAAAGCCTGGTCGTTGATTTTAGTGACGCGGTAATACCTGGTAGGATTACTGCCACGCGCAATGAGGCGGGGAATGGTAAGGTCAAGCGACTCGGCAGCCTTGCCGGTGGCGTTGAGACTCATACAGGTAATCTCACCATACTCACTACTGTTTACATACTCCTTAGTGATGAGATAGGTACAATTCTGGTAATTGAAATCATCGCCCACAGCAGCCGATGCCACCAGCGCAATTGTTGCACACACGAGTGATAAAAAGAATTTCTTCATAGCAATTATGTTGTATTTGTTTTATGCTAAAAGTGTAATGTGTATAATAACTTACAAATTTACGCATTTAACACAACATAACAAATTGCCCCCCCATTTTTAGAGATTATTAACGCATGTTTTCCTTGGTCCGTAAAAAAAAGAAAATAAACTTTTTAATTTTTATGGCTCACGCCAAAAAATGGTGGACTCTGTCCACAAAATAATAATACTCTACCTGTGTGGTAATTTCATTTTACCGGACAACAATATTATCTTTTTAACCATTGTTCAAGGAAACGATCGTATACTTGGTATCCGTCGTTGTCGTGCAGCAGTAATTCTCGCTCAACAAGAACTTTTGCTGCCGATTTTACAGAACTTGTAGCACCAAGGCTGTGGCGTGAAAGAAAAGCGTTTGATAGGAGTTCGTTAACGCTGTGTTCGGCGGCAATGGCTTTTAGGAGTTTCTTTTGTCCTGCTGTTATGAGTCGCATAAATGAGATGTATGTGGGTTCGTATTCTTCTACGATTTGCTCAATTGTGTCGTTGGCAAACTGTAGGCTGACTTGATGCTCGCAGGTTTCAAATATTCGGTTCAGAACACATTGCACATACCATGTGTGACCTGACAGACGGTTGTAAATTATAGAAAATACATCGTCGGGAAGGTCAATATCTCGTGTGGCAAATTTTTCACGAGCAAATTGTAAATACGCATCATGGCCGATGCATCCAAGATGCATGAGTTGTGTGCTTTGGTAGAATGGTCGTCCTGCAGTAGCAAACATGTTTTCCAAAACATGGCGTTGAGAACCAGAAAAAATAAATTGAACGTTGGTGAGGTGTTGTATATGTGCTCGCAAGAGAGCCTCTACTTTCTTATCCTCGTAGTCGTTTATTGACTGAAATTCGTCAAAAGCAACATAGCACCGCTCATGAGCTTGTTCCAGATATTGTAGAACCTCGGCGAGTGAGGCCTCGGCCGATTCTGCTTGTACAGCTACAGTGTAGCTTGGCTGGCCGTTGACTGGATCAAATGTAACGGCAGGACGAAGTGATTTGAAGAATGATGATATTTTGCGAACTACTTTTTCCTCGGTTGAGTCCAGTTGTCCGAGTACGGTGCTGGCAAGTTTGGTTACCAGAGACTGTAAACTGTCGGTTTGATATAGGTCAACATAGAAACAACGTGCCTCCTTTGCTTGTTCAACAAGATAGAATGTGTGACGAATAAGTCCTGTTTTTCCCATACGTCGAGGACTTATTAGCGTTACATTGCGGCCGTTGCGCAACGCTGATTGCAGTTTTGCTGTCTCATTGTCTCGGTCACAAAAGTAGTCGGGAGATACGTATCCTGTGAGCAGAAAGGGGTTTGTTGTAGTCATAATTGCCTAGATATAAAACTGTTTGTTCGTTGCGAAATTTTCGTTGCGAAACTTTCGCAATACAAAAGTATATATTTTTCTGTGACTAACAAAAATTTTTTCTAGAAAAAATGGTTCCATGAAAAATTACCCCAATAATAAACCTGTTTTCCTTGGTCCTGCACTTGGCTCGTTGTTCGTAGGCTGGTTAGGCTAATTTTCCTGTTCGCTTGAGTATACAGTATGAGATTGCCATAGCAGTAAGGCCAAATGCCCACGAAGCCATACCGCTGGTGAATGTGCCCCATTGTTGGGTAACGCCTGCCACAACATAGGTAGCAAGCGCTATCGATGCCACGGTGATGGCATAGGGCAGCTGCGATGTCACGTGGTTGACGTGCTTGCAACCGGCGCCGGCACTTGCCATGATAGTGGTGTCGCTAATGGGCGAGATGTGATCGCCACACACGGCACCGGCCATGCAGGCCGAGATAGAGATGATGCGCAGCGGGTCGCCCACTGGGAACACGGCTACGCATATGGGGATGAGGATACCAAACGTACCCCACGATGTGCCTGTGGCAAACGCGAGGAATCCTGCCACGACAAATATCACTGCTGGCAACAGCATGTACAGGCCTGTACCTTGCATAAGCTGAGCAACATAGGTGGCAGCGCCCAGCGAGTCGGTCATTGACTTGAGTGTCCACGCAAGCACCAGGATGAGCATTGCCGGAACCATCGCCTCAAACCCCTTAATGAGGCAACTCATGGCGTCTTCAAAGTTGATGACCTTGCGTGTCACCAGCCAGCATATAGTGAACAGTGTGGCAAGCAGCGAACCTATCACGAGGCCCACCGAGGCATTGCTTGCGGCAAAGGCATCGATGAAGTGTCCGCAGGTTTCGCCCGGAGCAAAGAATCCTCCCGAGTATATCATGCCCAGCACACACCCCACAATGAGCAGCACGATGGGCATCACCAGGTCGAGGACGGTGCCGTTCTTGCCCTGTTTCTTAAGTGAGATACCAGTAGAGGCAGCCTCCATCTTGGCATCGGCAACCTCGCTCACGACATCAGTCTCAACCTTGTAGTTTTGTGCCTTGAGGTTATACTTGCGCATGGTGGCAAAGTCGCGCTTAGAGAGCACAACTATCAGTATGAAGATGATAGAGAAAAAGGCATAGAAGTTGAATGGAATAGCCTGACAGAACAGTGCCAGTCCGTTCTCGCCCGCAGCGCAGAAGCCCGATATGGCTGCCGCCCAGCTCGAGATGGGTGCAATGACGCACACGGGGGCGGCAGTAGAGTCGATGAGATAGGCAAGTTTCTCGCGCGACACGAAGTGACGCCTGGTTATGGGACGCATTACCGAGCCCACGGTGAGGCAGTTGAAGTAGTCGTCGATAAAGATGAGCACGCCCAGCATGAGCGTGGCCATCTGTGCTCCCACGGCCGACTTCACGTGTTTGCCGGCCCATTTGCCGAAGGCTGCCGAGCCGCCGGCCTTGTTGGTGAGTGCTACCAGGGTACCCAGCAAGACCATGAACACCAGGATGCCCACGTTCCACTTGTCGGCCAGGCAGTTGATGAGTCCGTAAGACTGAGCATCGGCGCCAGTACCCACGGTGTCGTCGAGCAAGTGTGTGATAAAGCCCTCAAAGCCCGTTCCGGCCGAGATGCAGTAGAACACCGCTCCCAGCACAATACCCACAAAGAGCGACGAGTACACTTCCTTGGTAATCAAGGCCAACACCATTGCAACGATGGGTGGCAGCAACGACCAGTATGTTCCTATAAAATTCATCTTGTCAACCTCAATAGTAATTATGGTACAAAGTTACTAATTTTTATTGAAAAATGCCCTAATTGTAATTGTAGGTTGGCGATATTGTTGTAAATTTGCAATAATATATGAATTGGCGTTTGGTCATATTGTCGGTCGCTTGTGTGGCCACTGTTACAGTGGCGGCACAGGAGAATGTGCAGCTCAATGTTAAGCCCCCACAGGGCAAATATGAGCAGCCCACTCTCTCGGTGCCCGTTAAGCCATCTGGCTCTATTTCGCCTACAACGCCTGTCACACCGTCGATTGAGTCGCCTAAGCTTGACATCAACCCGCACGACCTGGTTGACTCACTGGCTGTGTATAATGTCGACATGAACCTTACTGGTACATTGGCGCCCAGCGAGAAACCACAGTACGACTTCTCTCGCGATC
>JAGHTV010000438.1 GCA_018065165.1 Candidatus Sodaliphilus fimicaballi
ATATAAAAATGTACTACCTATATCTATAAAAGAAAAACACCCGCTAACTCTTGAGGGTAGTGGGTGGCGTCAGGGGCGATGAAGTGTGAGAAACACGCTTGGTGCTTCCAGAGATGTAACAACTATTTAGTAGTTTCTTCATCACTCAGTTTTTCTAAAAAACTTTGCAAAGTTAGTACTTTTTGTTATCATACCAAAGTTTTTGATGCATTTTTTTTGACATATTTTTATTTTCTGTAATAATCACATCACAAATATACAATGACAACAGCAATTAAAAATCATTTGTGGCAACTAAACTTTTCTCAATATCAATGGTAGAAAATTCTTAACAGCACGCAAACAAAAAGGGTCACTGTTAATAACACAGCGACCCTATAATATTTATTTGTGTATATCTGAGTTACTTGATGATGCCATCGCGACGCATGAGAGCGTCAATCTTGGGCTCACGACCACGGAACTCCTTGAAGAGTTCCATGGGTTCAACTGTTCCTCCTGCCTGAAGCATCTTCTTGAACGCCTTGGCAGTCTCAGCATTAAATATGCCGTCTTCCTTAAACTTTCCAAAAGCGTCAGCATCTAACACCTCGGCCCACTTGTAACCATAGTAACCAGCAGCATAGCCACCAGAGAAGATGTGACCAAACTGGGGTGACATAACACAACCCTCAACGGGTTCAAACACCTTAACCGGTGCCATTGCATCCTGTTCAAACTTCATCACGTCACCATCAAAGGGCTTCTCTTGAGTGTACCAAGCCATATCGAGGAAGCCAAAGCTAAGCTGACGCATACATGCATAGGCAGCAGCATACTGTGATGATGCAACAACCTTGTCAACGAGTTCCTGAGGAATCTTCTCGCCTGTCTTATAGTGCTTAGCAAAACCATCAAGCACTTCACGCTCACTATAGAAATTCTCGTTGAACTGAGAGAACAACTCAACGAAGTCGTGGCGAACATTAGTACCGGTGATTGACGAGTATTTGCCCTTTGCGAGAAGGCCGTGGAGACCATGGCCAAACTCATGAGCGAAAGTTTCAACCTCATAGAAAGTGAGCAATGAAGGCTTAGTCTCAGTGGGCTTGGTGAAGTTCATCACGAGAGTAACAAGAGGACGTATCTCGTTGCCATTCTCATCGACACTCTCCTCGCGGAAGTTGGTCATCCAAGCACCAGCACGTTTAGTCTCGCGTGGGTAGAAGTCGGTATAGAGCATACCCACAAAGTTACCGTCGTTATCGGTAACATCATAGGCCTTAACATCAGGATGATATACTTGGGCATCGTGGTTTTCAGCAAACTTGATACCATACATCTTGCTTGCCAGACCGAATATGCCCTCTGTAACATTACTCAGTTCAAAGTAAGGACGCAAGAGTTCGTCGTTTACGCTGTACTTTGCGTCTTTCTCCTTGTCGGCATAATAAGAGTAATCCCAGGGCATAATAGTGATTTTCTTGCCCTCCATCTTTGAAGCAAACTCCTCAAGGCGTTTCATATCGGCACGCTGCACAGGAGCGTAAGCCTTACGCAGTTGGTTAAGCATGTCATAAACGTGCTTGGTATCCCCCGCCATCTTGCTTGACAAATTGTAGTCGGCAAATGTCTTATAACCCAAAACCTGAGCAAGAGCCATACGAGTATTTACAATATCCTTTACAATCTGCATATTGCTGAACTCACCCTCGGTGCACTGGCTGTTGTACATTTTATAAAGTTTCTCACGCAGGTCGCGACGAGAAGAATACTTCATAAAGGGGCTGTAGCTGGGCACATTCACAGTAAAGAGATATTCACCCTCACGACCCTTAGCCTTTGCATCGGCAGCAGCAGCCTCAATAGTGCTCTCGGGAAGGCCAGCAAGGTCATCCTTGGTGAGCCACAACTGGAAGCGAGGCTTGTCCTTAAGGCAATTTTGAGAGAACTTCAAAGTGAGCTCTGTAAGTTTCTTGCTAAGTTCCTTGTACTTGTCGCGATTAGCACCCTCAAGATCGGCACCACTGCGAATGAAAGACTCACGAGTCTTCTTGAGGAGCATGTAGTCCTCGGCAGTATACTTGCTCTTGTCAAAGTTATCGTAAACAGCCTTTATGCGCTTCCACAGTTTTTCGTTAAGAGTTACACTATTACTGTGTTCATCAAGGATAGGAGAAACACGCATAGAGATGTCCATGAGAGCGTCGTCGCACTCGGCCGACAGCATAGGATAGAACACGCCGAGTACACGGTTAAGTGTTTTGCCCGAGCGTTCCATCTTTAAAATTGTGTTCTCAAATGTTGCGGGCTCGGGATTATTGGCAATAGCCTGAATCTCGGCTTCATGTTCTTGGATACCTTGCATGATTGCAGGTTCATAATCAGAGATGCTAATTTTATCAAAAGGAATAGCACCGTGAGTGGTCTTGAAGTCACTCAAAAATACGTTGTCTGCCTTCATTTGAAAAGAAAGCAACACTAAGATTGCTAATAAAATTTTCTTAATCATTGGAATTAATATTTTTTTTATTTCTTTATCGTGTGTGAAAATTACTGCAAATATACAAAATATTTATGGTATATCCCCCTTTCCTTGCACCCTTTAATATAAAGATGCAAATTATGCAGATAAAACTACACAATAATAATAAAACTTACTAAACGGATTGAATAAATTATTGAAACAATAAAAAAGCAACCTGATTTTGTCATCAAGTTGCCTTTATCAGTGGAGCTGGAGGGGTTTGAACCCTCGTCCAAACGCGGAACTAATAAGCTTTCTACATGCTTAGTCTAGACTTGATTTTCGACCGAAGGCAGGCTCAAGACTACCAACCTTAGGCTTAGTCTCTAAACTTCGAGAGCAACGCGAGACAAGTTGTTCTCTATCTCCGATACATTAGCACTACCATACCGATAAGCCTCGCAGAAAGGGCCACCGGGTAATGTCTCGTCTCAGCCCCTTGGGCTAAGATAAAGCGATCCTACTGTACTTCAGATCAAGCAGCGAGAGCGTAGTTGTTTTCGCCATTTAGAATTTGCGACGCAGATATTATAGAGCATTAGCGACATAGCTCTGCATGCTTACTTACCACCTCTACACGCTGTCAAAGCCAAGTCAGCCCCGTGTCAAATTTGTTAAGTGGGTGCAAAATTACACATTTTTTTGTAAAAACAAGTAATTGTCAAAATTTTTTTGGTAATTTTGTAAATTAATGAAGCGTTTACATCTCATAACTACCCTATTTATTGCATTATTTATGATGGCCTGCAACAATAATGAGGTCATCCCTACTGGTGCATACCACCTGTCGTGCGAGCTTTCTAAGGAATTCAGCAAGGACAGTGCCACACTTTACATTGTCGAGACTGACTATGATTGTCTAGCATACGAAGGGTTAAGCATTGCCCATGATAACGTCTTCAAGTGGGACGGTCATATCGATGGTGCCCATGCTGCATTTATACGCTTCAAGAACGATAGCATTCCATTCTATTTTATACTTGAACCAGGTACAATCAACATTAACATCACGACTCACGGGTGGACAATTGATGGCAGTAAACAAAACCATGCTTACATGCACGCACTCAACAAGCGTCAAAACATAATTGATGCAAAAAAGGAGTTGTGGAAAAAATACATGGCTCAATGCAACGATTCTACTCTCACTCAAGAACTTGAGACGAAATACCTTGAGCAAGACAGTCTGCTTACCGATTCATTGCAACGCTACCTCACATGGCGTATGAAAAAGGGTGACCAAGTTTCTGTTATAATCAAGGAACGACTGTATAAAACATTGACAACTGAGTATCAGAAAAAATTTTGATGGTTTTTTTCACCTATTTGTTTTCTAATCTAATATTTTTTTATAATTTTACGCAATATTGGAAATAATTTTTAATAAAATAATTACTAACTAATTTTTCAAAAAACTTATGGCTTATACTAAAACAACAACCACAAGTTATGGCACACGAGTTGGAAACTCATTCAAGAACATTCTTGTTGGTTTTCTTATGTTCATCGCCGGTACAGTACTGTTGTGGTGGAATGAAGGTAACTTTGTAAAAACTCAAAAAATGCTCGAAGAGGCACAAGGTAATGCAGTGCATGTTGAGAGCGTAGCTAAGGTTGACCCCGCTAACGAGGGCGTTCTTATCCACGCATGTGACAAGGCTATTACAACCGACTCTCTCGTTGACGAGAAGTTTGGCGTTAGCGCAACTGCAATCAAGATTGCTCGCAAGGTAGAATACTACCAGTGGGTAGAGCACGAGCACACAGAGAAGCGCGACAAGGTAGGTGGTGGTGAAGAAACCATTACTACTTACACTTACAGCAAGGAATGGGTAAGCACACCCACAAACTCTTCAAGCTTTGAGGATCCCGAATATCGTGGCATCAAGAACGATGTTTACATGCAAGTTGAAGAAGGTACTAAGTATGCTGAAAACGTAGCATTTGGTGCTTACAAGCTGAACGAGGGTCTCATCCACGGTATTGGTGGCGAAACTGCTCTTGCTGTTAATGCTCCTGAGGAGTACCTCAAGTATCTTGACAAGGAACTCTCTAGAGGTTCAAACAGCGCTGCTGCTGACGAGGATGGTTACAACATGGTACACGTTAGCAACAACGTAATTTACCTGGGTAACACTCTTAACGGCAACCAAGTGGGTGACGTTCGCATCACTTTCACATACGTTCCCAACAACCAAGCAGTTTCAGTAATCGCTAAGGTACAGGGCGACACTTTCACTCAGTATGTAGCTAAGAATGGCAAGAAGTTCTCACGCATTGAAAATGGCACAAAGAGCATGGAAGAGATGTTCCAGAGCGCTAACGACGAGAACTCAATGATGACTTGGATCCTTCGTATCGTAGGTATCCTCATCGTTATCGGCGGTCTCAAGACTATGTTCGAAATCCTGACCACTCTGCTCAAGGTTCTCCCCTTCCTTGCAAGCATCATGAACTTCGGCGTAGGTGTCATCTGCAGCATCGTAGGGTTTGGATGGTCACTCATCATCAT
>JAGHTV010000269.1 GCA_018065165.1 Candidatus Sodaliphilus fimicaballi
TATCGCCGACTGTACTGGTGACAACGCTGGTGACAGCATTGGCCCGACTGCCGACGGTTTTGAGACTTACGGTGTAACTGGTGTTGCTCTCGTTTCGTTCATCCTGCTCGCTGTTCCCGCTCAGTTCCAAATCCAGCTGCTCGTGTGGATCTTCGTAATGCGTATCCTGGGTATCGTTACTTCAATCTTGTCTTATTATATTAATGGTGCACTGGCTAAGGCTAAGTACAGCAATGTTGACGACCTTGACTTTGAAGCTCCCCTTACCAGCCTGGTATGGATTACTTCAATCTTCTCAATCGTCGCTACATTTGCAACAAGCTACTATCTGCTCCAAGACCTTGGCGGTCAATACTGGCTGGGTCTCTCTATCATCATCAGCTGCGGTACTCTGGGTGCTGCTCTTATCCCCGAAATCACTAAGCTGTTTACATCTCCCACATCAACTCACGTTAACGACGTAGTTGAGACTTCACGTCAGGGTGGTGCTTCGCTCAACATCCTTTCAGGTCTCGTTGCAGGTAACTTTGGTAGCTTCTGGACAGGTCTTGTATTCTTCGTGCTCATGCTGGGTGCTTACATCGCTTCTAACCTGTTCGGCATGGAGACAATCTTCAGCGCTTACCATTCAATCTTCGCATTCGGTCTCGTAGCATTCGGTATGCTGGGTATGGGTCCTGTGACTATCGCTGTTGACAGCTACGGTCCTGTAACCGACAACGCACAGTCAGTATATGAGCTCTCACTCATCGAGGACGACACCGAGAAGGCTAAGAAGGAAATCGAAGATAAGTTTGGCTTCACCCCCGACTTTGAGAAGGCTAAGTACTATCTCGAGGCTAACGACGGTGCAGGTAACACATTCAAGGCAACTGCTAAGCCCGTGCTCATCGGTACTGCAGTAGCTGGTGCTACAACCATGATCTTCTCTCTCATCCTTATGATTAAGGAGACCCTGGGCATCGATCCCGCTGCTATCCTCACACTGCTCAATCCTTACTCAATCCTTGGCTTCTTGCTGGGTGGTTGTGTAGTATACTGGTTCACTGGTTCTTCAATGCAAGCCGTTACAACAGGTGCTAACCGTGCCGTTGAGTACATTAAGAACAACATCGTTCTCGATGCTAACGCTCCTAAGAAGGCCGACATTGCTAAGTCACAAAAGGTGGTTGAGATTTGTACTGAGTATGCTCAAAAGGGTATGATCAACATCTTCATCGCTATCTTCTGCTTCGCACTTGGTTTCGCATGTCTGTCATCACCCGCCAACTTTGGCGGCAACGAGGCAGTGAGCTTGTTTGTAAGCTACCTCATCTCTATCGCAGTATTTGGTCTGTTCCAGGCTGTATTCATGGCTAACGCTGGTGGTGCATGGGACAACGCCAAGAAGGTAGTTGAGGTTGACCTCAAGGCTAAGGGTACCGAGCTTCACGATGCATCGGTTGTAGGTGACACCGTAGGTGATCCCTTCAAGGATACAAGCTCTGTAGCACTTAACCCCATCATCAAGTTCACTACACTGTTTGGTGTATTGGCAATGGAGATCGCAATCAGCGAGGACTTCAAGGCTATCGCTCCTGCTGTGGGTGTAGCATTCGTTCTCATCGCAATCTACTTTGTATATCGTTCATTCTACAAGATGACAAGTAAGTAATCTTATCATACATCACTATAAAAGAGTGCGGGATGCCACAACGGCACCCCGCACTTGTTTTTATGTGTTATTTTAGTGCTAAAAAATGGAAAAGTGGAAATTTTATAGAAAAATCCATTGGAAAAGTGGAAATTTCCAAAAAAACAAAGCCGCTTTTGTACTTGTGGATACATAAGCGGCTTTGATATTTGTGGTCTGTTGTGTTACTCGTCGGCTGCGATGAGGGCTCTGAGCGATTGTACTGCTACGCTGGTGGTGATTGCTGCCAGTGCACCAAAGGTCAGCAGGTCGCGTACGGTGATTACCATGAAGTTGAAGTTCTTAAACATCAGTATCCACGCTACAGCACACGCTATGCATGCCAGCACCAGCGATAGGGCTGTTATCCAGCTTGTAGATGACTGGCGGCGGGGCAGCTTGTTAAGCACACGATGGGTAAACCAGGGGTTCTCCTCGGCCTTGAAACTTTGCTCCTTGAGCAGTGATTTTAACTTGTTGTCGTCCATAGTGCTTAATGTTTAATCAATGTCACCAATAATTGTTTTCAGTTTCTCTTTAGCTCGGCGCAGATGCGACTTGATGGT
>JAGHTV010000317.1 GCA_018065165.1 Candidatus Sodaliphilus fimicaballi
GTATAGAACAAAAAAGAAAATAAACTTTTTAGTGCAACTATACACTAATGGGGATTATCTCTCGCAGATCACGCAGAATTTTAATCTGATAAAATAAATAATCATATGATTTATCCAAGGTAATTCCATTTTGCTTGCAGAGCAAGCCATTTTTCTAAGCGAAGCATAAAAAATACAAATAAAATATTTTCTTTTTTATCGGACAATAATAAGTAGAAATAGTAAGGCTGCAACCCTCTGGTGGGATTGCAGCCTTTATTCGGTACAACAGACTTCACGTCGAGATACGAATTTCACTGGAGCAGTGGAAAGCGTGTGATAGAACCACTGCTCCCAGAGAGTTGTGTGTTTCTTATGGTCAACTAATTAGCGGCTCCATTATTGTTAGATTGTTATCACGACGCAAATATACAGTGAAAAAAATCAAAGTTGGTGTCTTATTTTTCTACGAGAGTGTTCCATTTTTCAAGACATACCAAATGGGACAGTTTATTAGAAAAAGAGGCGACTTGCCATAAAGCAAATCGCCTCTTTTTTATTGATTGTCGGCCTTATTGCCGATAGACCTATTACAGGTTTAGAATGAGGTTAATGATTGCATTCATGTCGGCTACATCAACAATGCCATCGCCGTTTACATCGGCACGAGAAGCTATTGTCGCATCACTCTCAAGTTTAAGAATGACATTGATTGCAGCATTAACATCGGCAATGTCAACATCGCCATCACCGTTTACATCGCCTGTCTTGAGACTGTAGTCGGCAGTGATGTCCTTAACGCTATACTTGTTGCTTGTAGAAGAAATCTCGAAGAAAGTGTCCTTGCTAAGGCCTGTGATGTCAACAGTCTGGTGGCTGCCGTCGCCCTGGTTGAAGATGATGTTGAATGTATAGTCCTCGGCAGTGATGTCGAATGTGTAGCAATAGAACTTGTCGCCATTGACTACCTTAGTGTCGGTAGTACCCATCTTCTTGCCAGGCCAGCTGCCCAGGAGGCTGCCCTTAGAGTCCCAAGCATAGAAGTAGAGGCTACTCCAGTTGTTGGGTGCAGCAAATGGATCCTTGAGATAGATGGTAGCAGTGGTGGGCTCGTAGCCATGGAAGATGTACTCACGCTTGATTACATTGCGTACGTTACCCTCATAGAGCACGCCGGCAGTGAGCACGGTGTTGTCGTTGAAGGTGAGCTTGAGCATACCAGTTGCAGTCTTGCTGTTGGCAGTGGGTTTAGTGCCGTCGGTAGTATAGACGATTGTAGCGTTGGCATCGCTTGCCTTGACGGTAACCTCAACCTGACCCTCGTAGCGTCCGCTCTCCTTGTCGATAGTGAGCGTGGGAGCAGGAGACTCATAGTTGGTAATCTCGCGGTTCCACTGACCGTCGATGTAGTAGCCGTGGTTGCGGTAGATGAGGTCGGCAGTCTGGTTGCCATCGACCACGAAGATGATGTTGGCAGGAACAGTGGTGAGATTGCCAGCGTAGGTCCACTTGAATATCTTGCGAGTGCTGTCGGGGGTGCAACCCATAAGCTCCATCTTCTGGCCGGGCCAGTTGCCACCAGTGTAGTTGCCGTCGCTGCCCCAAACCCAAGTTGTGATGTTGTGTGCACTGAGGGGAGCCTCGTAGAAGACGCTGTAGTCGTCATCGGCTACGATGGGAGTGTAAACCTCGAGGTCGATGGGCTCGGGATCGCTACCACCGCCACCTGTGATGTACTGAGTGTCGGGGTCGCCATCCTCCTCGTGACCGTCCCATGAAAGGACGCTGCTTGAGGGCTTAGAACCGCCATAGAGGAAGGGTTCGTCCTCGCCTATCTTGCCTGTACCATTGAGTACATAGATGCGCATATTGCCCTTGCCACTGAACGAGGGAGTAGTGAGAGTACCATTGCTTACAGTGATCTTGTCGCCTGTGATAGCGTCGGTGTAAGTACCGTTGAGCACACCAGTGAAGGTTGCACCACTATTGAGTGTACACAGCACATAACTGTCGATGCTGCCCTCGGTATAGCGACGCTTGAATGCGAAGCCGTTGCTTGCCTTACAGCCCTCGGTACTGTACTGACCCTTGCGCAGTGCAGGGATAGCAGCACGTATCTGGTTGAGGCGTTGCAAGTGGCGTACGAGAGGATAAGACAGAGTAGCCTTGACATTGCCGCTAGCACTCTTGACCTGAGCAAAGTCGGTTACCTCGAGGTCGCCAGTGATATAGCCACCGTAGTAGGCACGGCCTGTCTCGCTAAGTGCGAGTTCGGGACCCTTGTCGATGGTAATGCC
>JAGHTV010000285.1 GCA_018065165.1 Candidatus Sodaliphilus fimicaballi
AACCACAACCGCAACCGCTGCATGGACTGTGGCTACGAAGATGCAACCGAGGGTCTCACAGTATGTCCCAAGTGCGGTGGCACTCACATCGACCGCCTGCAACGCATTACCGGTTACCTGGTAGGTACAACCGACCGTTGGAACAGCGGTAAGCTCGCCGAGCTCAACGACCGCGTGGTACACAAATAATACAAATAACTATACCTATCTTTGAAGTAGAAGGACAAAAGAAACAGGCTGACCATCATGTCAATGAATCTCAAAAATTGCAAGTTTCTTTTGTCCTTTTCTATTTTGTGCGACAAACAACTTTTAGGAGATTGAGATGAGAGTATTAAGAGTAGTTGAAGGCACCAGTGTAGACGGGCCCTGCCTGCGCACTTCGCTATATCTGGCAGGCTGCACCCACCAGTGCCCAGGCTGCCATAACCCCCAGTCGTGGGACCCCATGGGTGGCGAAGAGATGAGCGAGGACGAACTGATGAAGATCATCGCCTACAACGAGGCGCCCGTGACCTTCAGCGGCGGCGACCCACTGTTTCAGCCCGAAGCCGTAGCCAGCCTAGCTGCCCGCATCAAGCGCGAGCTGGGATACAACATATGGGTCTACACAGGCTACACATGGGAACAGATAGAGAAGCAGCCCCGCCTCATGGAAGTGATGAAGCATATCGACGTGCTAGTCGACGGCCCCTTCATCATGGCCGAGCGCGACCTCGACATCATCTTCCGCGGCAGCCGCAACCAACGCCTCATCGACGTGCAAGCCACCATCGCCCAAGGCAAAGTTGTAGACTTCGTCCCCGACACCAAACTCTAAAACAACTATACAGAAAAATAAGAGCGAGAAGGTCACTTGGCCTTCTCGCTCTTATTTATTATGATACCTGTTATCAGGGATTCTGGAGGGGTTCGTCTTCTTCGTACCAGGTTGAGTACATGAGGTAGTTGCGGGCTATCTTCACGTTGATCTCGCTTGCCTGTGCGGGGTCTACCATCTTCTTGAACTTGGCGGGACTGCCTGCCCACAGTTCGTGGGGACCTATCTGTGTGCCGCCCAGCACTACGCTGCCTGCTGCTACGATAGCACCCTCGCCTACTACGGCATGGTCCATGACTACACTACCCATACCTATGAGGGCCTTGTCGCATATCTTTGCTCCGTGGATGACAACGTTGTGACCTACCGACACGTCGTTGCCAATCTCGGTAACGGATTTCTCATACAAGGTGTGAACAACCGAGTTGTCCTGGATGTTTACACGGTCGCCAATGGTGATGGTGTTTACATCGCCACGCAACACTGCACCAAACCAGATGCTGCAGCCTTCGCCCATGGTTACATCGCCCACTACGGTGGCGTTATCGGCGAGGAAGCAGTTCTCGCCTATCTTGGGCACGAAGCCCCTTACTTTCTTAATTAATGCCATTTGTATATAATTTTTTTAACGAAAACGAAAACAATTAACGAAAACGAAAAACTCGCTACTTGTGGAGTTGGTTGTCGGTAGGCGCCGCCTACCGATACAGGACGCCTCCCCATTAACCCACTAAAACGGTTAAACTTTTAAACGATTAACCATTTAACCTCTTACCTCCTTATCACAATGCCTGGGTCTTGGTGGCGAGCCACTGGGCCTCGTCGGGCGTGAGATGGGGAGTGAGGCGTGCGCGTACCATCTCGTGGTAGTCGTTGATTTGCTTCACTTCCTCGGCAGTGAGCATTGAGCAGTCCATGAGGTCAAGGTCGTAGGGGTACAGTGTGAGTGTCTCAAACTTGTAGAAGTCGCCAAAGTCCTGAGTCTTCTCGGCCTCGACCACGAGCAATAGATTCTCGGTGCGGATGCCATACTCACCAGCCTTGTACAGGCCGGGCTCGTTGCTTACTATCATACCGGGCTCGAGTGGAGCGGGATTTTGCTGCATGCGTATGCTGTGAGGTCCTTCGTGACAGCTGAGGAAGTGTCCCACGCCATGACCTGTGCCATGGAGGAAGTTCATACCCTCGTTCCACAGCGGCTGACGAGCCAGGATGTCGAGATTGACGCCACACAGGCCTGCAGGCCACTTGACGCGTGACAGTGCCAGGTGTCCCTTGAGCACCAGCGTGTAGTCGTGTTTCTCTTGGTCGGTGGGGTTGCCCAGGGTAATGGTGCGGGTGATGTCGGTAGTTCCATCGAGGTACTGTCCGCCCGAGTCAACGAGCAGCATTCCCTCGGGCTTGAGGGTGTAAGCACTCTCGTCGTCGGCCTGATAGTGAACGATAGCACCATGGTCCTTGTAGCCGCATATCATTGCAAAGCTGTCGTCGCGATAGTTCTCGCCACGAGCACGCTCCTGCTTGCCGCGAGTCCACACATCCACCTCATTGATGTTGCCGCTGGCCACATTCTCTTCGAGCCACTTGAACATGCGCACCAGTGCCACGCCGTCGCGCTCCATGGCACGGCGGGTACCCTCGATTTGCACCTCATTCTTGATGGCCTTGATCTCGACAATGGGCGATGCGGCATACACCTTCATGCACGGCATAGCGTTAGCCAGTGTGTCGCTCACGCGGTTAGGGTCGAGCATCACGGTCTCATGCTCGCTGCGACGCTCCAAGAAGCGGATTACATCGTCATAGTCGCGGACGCGCACGTCATATTTCTTGAAGTGGGCAGCAACCTCGCTGGTCACCTTGCACTTGTCGATGAATACATTGCAGTCGTTCTCCTTGATATAAGCAAAAGCGATTGCCACAGGAGTGAACTCCACATCGCTGCCACGCAGGTTGAAGAGCCAGGCAATCTCATCGAGCGAAGCGATGAACATAGCGTCGGCATCGGCAGCCTCAACGGTAGCCAGCACACGCTCAAGCTTGCTGTCGACGGTCTCGCCAGCGAGAGCCTCGTCGTGTACATAGGCAGGAGCTACAGGGCGAGCGGGACGGTCGGGCCAGATGCTGTCGGCAGGGAAGAACTCGGTGACAAACATAAAGCCATTCTCGGCACAGAAACGCTCAAGGCGGTTAGCCTCGACACACGAGAACAGGCGACCATCAACAGCCAGCACCGACTCCTCGTCAAGATTCTCAACCAACCACTGCTCTACGGTAGGTTCACCGGGGATGCTCTCCTTGACCATATCAAAGCCGCTATCCTCGAGCTGCTGGGCAGCCTGCAAGAAGTAGCGTGAGTCAGTCCACAGGGCAGCCTTATCAAGGGTAATTACAGCAGTGCCATTGCTGCCGGTAAAACCAGAAAGCCAATCACGGAATTTCCAGTGGTCGCTTACATATTCGCTCTGGTGAGGATCGGTGCCGGGAACAATCACGGCATCGACATTGACACTGCGCATAGCATCGCGCAGCGCTTCGAGGTGTTGACGAGTTTCTTTCATATATTTTCTTTTTTTTTCGTAATCAATGATGTTGTGTATTCCGAGGCACCGCCTCGGACAACTTAACCAAGTTAACTTGTTAACCCATTAACCAGTTAACCCTTTAACCCCTTAACCCCTTTATATCACCGTCGCAGAGCATCGGGGATGCGCACAGGGCTGTGAGGGTTAAAGCCAGGTGGCACAGGCGTAGCGGGCAACGACGAGTTGAAGCCGGAGCCACTCTTGGGGTCGTAAG
>JAGHTV010000423.1 GCA_018065165.1 Candidatus Sodaliphilus fimicaballi
GGTTGTTGCTACATCCGAACATGTGTGCTCAAAGTCCTCGTCGAGCAGTGTCTGCGCATTAATTGCAACAGATGCCGACAGAATCATTGAGAGCATCAAAAAATAAAATTTCTTCATATTAAAAATTAATTACTGGTTTTATTTCGTTTATGGATTTACTCCGGCCTTCCCCTCTTAAAAGGGTTAGAATTGCAAATTTAATAAAAAAATGTGAAATATGGGACGATTGCAGAAAATAATCGCTTAAAACAGCGCTTTTTATGGCAAAAAGTTATCAGATTGTATATAATTGCATCATTTGTGTAAAATGAATATATCCACAACCCCCATTAGTGGTCGTGGATATATATGACGTTTACTTGTTGTGCAGTAGTAGGCTTTTACTCGTTGTCGTCGCGATACTCGAGTATGTCGCCAGGCTGGCAGTCGAGAGCCTTGCATATTGCCTCAAGGGTGGTGAAGCGCACAGCCTTAGCCTTGCCTGTCTTGAGTATTGAGAGATTTGCCTGTGTGATGCCTATCTTCTCGGCCAGTTCCTGTGATGACATCTTACGCTTTGCCATCATCACGTCTACATTAACTATTATGCTCATAACTCGTCTTATATTGCAAGGTTACTGTCTTCGTAGGCGTTGAGTGCCAAGCGGTAGAACAGGGCTACAACGAGGATGATGAGTGGTACAACAAACAGGTTGCCTGTGACTACCAGTGTGCGCTCGCCAAAGATTATCTGGCGGTTAGTGTCGAAAAACTCAAAGAAGAACGATGTTGCTGCCATGATGTTGAGCAGGCGTGCGTTGGCGTGGTTGAATACCGAGTCGGTCGATACGCCCTTGAGGCTCTTGTGGATGAAAATAAACGACAACACAATCATGGCCGCAGTAGTGAAGATGTAGCCTAGCAGTTCTACCCATTGCACGGGTACAACCTCGGGGTCGTCGAACCACTCCACGGGGGCGATGTCGATGCCCATGTAAGCGTTGAAAGTGATGATGCCAGCAAATCTCAGCACACGCAACACAAACAGCAATGCCCATAGACACCACAGCGTGAGAGCGATATAGCAAGCCGTTTTGCTCGATTTGATGATGTTTTTATC
>JAGHTV010000299.1 GCA_018065165.1 Candidatus Sodaliphilus fimicaballi
AAGCTATTGGGACTTGGGGTAATCTTACCATCAGTCGATGATATTGTAAATGCAATAGCCAAGCGTGACCATATAAAAGTTGTACCAACAGGTGTACATGCACAGAATATATTAGGTCTTTCTACGCAGGTTCCTATGAATTATGTGTTCCTTACCAATGGCTATGCCAAGAATTTAACAGTTTTGGGAAATATCAAAGTAAAATTTAAGCAGACATCTTCAAAGAATATTTCCTTTCAGAACAAATTGGCTATGCTCATTACGTATGCCCTCAAAGACTATGGGCAGAGTAATGTTACAAAAGACCAGATAGACCATATTCATAAATTACTCAGATTAGAAAATAAAGACAGCATTGTCAAGGATTTGGCTTTAATGCCTGTATGGATTAGAAATATAGTGATGAAAGCATATGAACAAGAATAACTTTTTCTTATTGTCAAAAGAGCAGCAAATCATGGTGTTGAATCAAACATCTCCTAAGGTCGGATTACCACCACAAGCCATAGAGAAGGATGTTTGGGTCTCAACTATTCTTCAAATAGTATTCACTCTGCCTTTTGCAGATAAATTGATTTTCAAGGGAGGTACGTCTCTGTCCAAAGTTTGGGGAGTTATCAATCGTTTCTCTGAGGACATTGATCTTGCTGTTGACAGGTCTTTATTTGATCTTGAAGGCGACCTTACAAAGAAGAAAATCAAGAAGCTACGCAAGGCTTCTTCCATATTTGTAAGGGAACAATTTGCCACAGAACTTCAGAAGAAAATAGAAGAATATGGTCTTGCAGAGCTTTGTACCATGGATGTAGAAACAGACGGTGAAGGTGATGGAACATATCCTGAACCACGCAAAATCTTCATCCGATATAAAAGTGCCTTGGCAGATGTTGCCACATATCTGCAACCAGTTGTGATGTTGGAAATTGGTTCAAGGTCACTATTTGAGCCCAATGAGAAATGCCATATCCAAAGTATGCTTGAACAGCAGTTCCCTTCAATTCAGACTTCACTCGTGGATGCAGAAGTTGCAACGTCTATCCCTGGCAAGACTTTCCTCGAAAAGGCGTTTCTCATTCACGAAATGTTCTCAGTTGAAGGTCATGGACTTAAAGCAGAACGTAAGAGCCGTCACTTGTATGACTTGTATCGTATGATGAACATGGATTTTGCGGTGAAAGCTGCCAGTGATGACCAATTATGGGAAAGTATTCGTCATCATCGTGAGATATTCACATCTGTAAGTGGAATGGACTATACTCCTGATGTTCGTAAACGAATGCAGTTGGTGCCACGTCCAGATATAATTGACGCGTGGAAATCGGACTATGAGACTATGATGGAGACCATGATATATGGTGATAAACCATCATTTGATGAACTCATTTCTGCCATGTTAGAACTTCAAGAAAGGTTCCGGAGTTCTAGTTCTGTATGTTGATACAGCAACAAATTTTGTATAAAACACTATAACGAAGGCCTCCTTATCGGTAAGACCTTGATACATTGGGAAAACATCGAGGGTTTCGGCAAATGGAATGGAGGCGTATTGGTGTTCACAAACAATGTAGAAGAAAGATTAGCAGCTGCAAATCTGATTAAAAGATGTAACATGAAACTATCCATTAAAATGAGTAAAACAGATATACTTGCCCCAGAGTTGGGATTTGTATGTAGTTGTAATGATTTCATTGCACAATGTGAGGAAGAACTTATCAAATTCAAAAACAAATAGCAATTTACAATGATGAGTACTAAAGTTTTATATTGCAATAAAAATGCTATCTTTACGTATTATAATTAAAATCTATTTATAACTGTAACAGAGTATGAAAAAACTTTTATCTAAATTTGCTATCATGGCTAAAATGGGAAATAAATAAACACTCCTACATTTTTCAGAGTTTGTACACTCTGTGTTGTGCTAAAATAGTTAAAAGTGGAGTGGTTTGCTTGTGTATCTCGATTGTTTGCGATACATTTGCGGCGATAATCATACATTCATTTAAATACACACTAAACAAAAACTACTATGAAGAAGTTATTTGTTATGCTTGCTGCTGTTGCGGCTCTCTCATTTACTGCTTGTACTAACAACGAAGGCGCTGCTACCGACGCTGAAGCTACTGAGGTTACTGCTGAGAACTTTGAATCTCAACTCGACTCTCTTATTGGTGCTGCTGATACTACAGCCATCCAAGGTCTGCTCGCTGAATCACAAAAGAAGGTTGACGCTCTCATCGCTGCTGGCGACACTGTAGCTGCTAAGACTTTTGTTGAGAAGGTTAAGGCTATCATCGACACAAACAAGGAGAAGTTGGTTGCTCTGGTTCCCTCGTTGACTCAAGGTCTTGACAAGGCCGTTGACCTGCCCGAGGCTGTTAAGGCTATCGTTAACGCTGGTGCTGACAGCTTGAAGAACGCTGCTGTTGAGGAGGTAAAGAACCAAGTTGAGAACGCTGCTGGCGCTAAGGCAGAGGAAGTTAAGGCTAAAGCAGAAGAAGTAAAATCTAAGGTTGAAGAAGGCAAGGCAAAAGTTGAGGAAGTAAAGAAGGTTGCCAATGACGTAAAGAACGCTGCCAACGATGTTAAGAACGCAGCTAACGCCCTCAAGGATCTCGGCAAGAAGTAATAAAGGGTTAATTGGTTAATTGGTTAATTGGTTAAACGGTTAATTGGTTAAACGGTTAAAGGGTTAATTGGTTAATTGGTTAATCTTATTAGTATAACCCTTACTTAACTAAACATAAGGCTGTGTGTTGCCCCGGGGCAATACACAGCTTATTCTTAACATAGTATTAGAAAATAGCAACTACTCAAGGCAAAGCATATAATTAGTTACAACGGAGGCTTTATTTTTCTATCCTTTCCTTTGCCATAGCTAATAAGTTTTGTACCTTTGTACAAACAATAACCATAGACAAATTAGATGGAATTCAAACCTATACCTTGTCACGAATCTCTAAGACCATTCATACGCAACTACTGGATGCTTAAGGCGCACTGCACTAAGATGGGGACGCAACAGATGTTCTCCAACGGGGCGGCAACTCTGCACTTTTACCTGACACAAGAGGTACAACTCATAGATGCTGCAATGCTCCACCAGAGGCATGATATACAGCCCAATGAGACTGCAAAGCGCTACCAGACGGCTCTCTTTCACCAGAATATGCAGACGGTGGGTGTGGTCACTCAAGAAGGAGACTTCGAGATATTCGGGGCAGAGTTTGTGCCCTTCTGCTCTAGGGTGTTCTTCCGCAAAGAGATGCCCGACGTCTATGTCTCACCTGAGGAACTGGAGGATGATGAGTTTGTGACACTAAGCCAAAAGGTGCACAAGACAAGCAGCCTCGAGGAGAGAGTGGCGTTGCTGGATACCTTCTTCTTGAAGCGACTGGCAGAGTTTCCCGAAGGAGATGTCAACATAGAACGACTCAATGACGTGTTTGACGACATCGTGCCCACAGATGGCACCACGGCCCTCCCACCTCACAGTCAGGACGAGTTCTCGCCAGTTGACCTTGCTTCCACGGCTTGTCTGAGCCAGAAGCAGTTCACGCGCGTGTTTAGCAAATATGTGGGCATGAATCCCAAGTCCTATCTCCGCCTACTTCGCTTCCACAAGGCGTTGCAGATGTTGAAATCCACGTCGGCAGGCTCAGGACCTTCGTTCACAGAGATTGCTTACGACTGCGGCTACTACGACTCAAGTCACATGATCTCGGACTTCCGCGACATATGCGGGCATTCGCCTTCGGAACTCGCCAACTTTGGTACGGAACTCACCGAAGCCTTCGGACAGCAGTTCAGTGGACTGATGAAGAAGAAGATCAAGATAGAAAACCTGATATAATGTAGTCCCAAGTTTTGAGGCTAGAATGTAAACTAACAGTAACAGCCAAGCAGCCAGATAATCGAAATACCCGATAAACCATTGAGAGTTGAACTTGCGAAGCTTGTCAAATGAGAAAAATAGGCGGATGTCCTTTTTTTACAATTTTCTTTGCTTGCTTGTGTGTAACTTTGTGCCCGCAAACTAAAAATAACAAGAATTTATAATCTCTCAAATTATAACAGATCATGAAACGTATACTAATAATCACCGCTACCATCCTGTATTGCGCTGTAATGATAGCTCAAGACATAAGTCAATTCAAGGCCCTCAACGACTCTGCATTCCAGACCAATGTGGCATACACCTCTGGTAACAAATACCAGCGCGATGCTATACTGTTTGTCGACATGCTTGCCGACACTCACCCATATTACATCACCAAGGCTCGCCGCGAAGTGCTCTTCGCCGGCCAAGACGCCCTACTCAAGGCATGTGCTACCTGCCCCAACGACTCGGTATTTGCCGAGCTACTCATCAACACCCTGGGCGACTTGCACGATAAGCACACCGATGTCATCGACCTAGGCCAACTCGAGGCCAAGAAACTCGCAGCACAACAAAAGGCTAAGCAGAACATTGACAACGGCAACGAGATGATGTCGTATAAGGGCGACTTGTTCCACTACACTCTGGTTCCCGAGCAAGGCGTGTGCTACCTGCAGTTCAACCAGTGCATGGATGCACGTGTAGCTCGCAACGAGTCATTGCCCCGTTGGGACACTATGCTCGATGAGATGTTTGGCAAGATGAAGGAGCAAGGCATCAAGAGCCTCGTAGTAGATGCTCAGTACAACAATGGTGGCAGTAGCATGCTGTGCGACGAGTTGCTCGTTCGCTTGTGTCCGCTTGAGAATATCAAGATGCTCTCTTCCTCTATGCGTTTCTCTAACCTGATGGCATCGTTCAACCCCCGCATTGCCGTTGCCAAGCAGACTTGGGAGAGCGATGGCCACATCGACGAGCTCTACCCGATACCCGCAGGCAAGGTAGGTACCGGCTTTGTACAGCCCGAGGTGTTTGACGGCAAGGTTGTGTTTGTCCAGAGCGAGAAGACCTATAGCAGTGCGGGCATACTCATGACACTAGTTCGCGACAACGGCATAGGTAAGATTGTGGGCACCGAGTCTTCGTTCTCTCCATCGCACTACGGAGAAATTCTGCCCTACCGCCTGCCTAACACTGGCATCCTGGGCACCATTAGCTGCAAGTACTTTGCTCGCCCCGACGTTGACCACCTCAACGACAAGTCGCTCGTGCCCGACGTTACTATCGACCTTAGCAACAAGGCACAGGCATGGGACCAGATACTCTCTATCGTCAAGCAATAACAGTATAGTGACATCGTGATGAAGACACTCATAAAAATCATAACGACTCTCGTTGCCGTGCTGTGTGTTGCAGCATTTGCAACCATACTGCTATACCTCAAGAGATAACATCTCTAGCCTAGATAAAAGATAGCTCTACCGGCCATTGCCTGTAGAGCTTTTTCTATTTGTGTTATTGCGATGTCGATACCGCCAGCGTTACTTGCGGGCAACGAATATCATGCGGCGAGTGAGCGATGAGCTGTTGTAGCCCGGGGCTACCTGCCCAACGAGCGACTCGTCACATACCATGTGACGCTTGTCCATGCCTATGACGCCAAAGGTGAATGTTGCTGCTGCCGACTTCAATGTCACCATGCGAGCAGTGACGGTGTAGTTATAGCTGTAGGTCTTGCCGTCGGTCAAATCGGTTGCTACGGCAGTACCGTCGGCACCAAAGTCGTAGCGAAAACGAGACACATAGCCGTCCTCTCCCCTATTGCCTATCTTATAGTCGTCGTAAAAGAACGAGTAGCTGAACTCCCAGTCGTTGTCGATGAGTGCTTGCTTGAGCTGCTCGTGCGAGATATCGGTGGGCAATGTGTCGCGACGGCCATTTTCAATGAATACGACGCCAGGCTGGTCGACGATGGGACGCTTGGGGTTGATGTCGTCGCCACAGCCAGCGAGCATTGCCACTAACATGGGCAGCAATAATGTTATAAAAATATACTTCTTCATCAGGCAGGATAATTGAGATTTTCTTCCTTGAGGTTTTCAAGCACCTCGACAAGATACTTGCGAGCCTCCCACTTGGCCATGGGCAGGTTCATGAGCATATAGTTGCCACAATCGTGTGCTGTAGCACCGGGGATATCGCCCTCAAAGCCCACGATAAACTCAAATGTCTCACGCACAAGCGAAGCGACATCGGCCGATGTAAGGTCGCCCTTAACGAGCAGATAGTTGCCTGTGCAGCAACCCATGGGACCCCAGTACACGATGCGGCTGCCCCACTCGGGGTGGTTGCGCAGATAGGTGGCGGCAAGGTGTTCGATGGTGTGCAAAGCACTCTGGCTTACAGCGGGTTCGCGATTGGGTTCCTTCATGCGGATGTCAAATGTGGTTACCACATCGCCACCCTCAAGGTAATCTTTGCGTGACACATATATGCCACGCAACAAGCGGGTGTGATCTATTGTAAAACTAGCTATTTTTTCCATTATTCTATTTATTAATTCTCGCGCAGATCTCGCAGATCACGCAGATTTTTTATATTATCAATGCAATTGTGTCTGTATAGTTTACTTTACTGTGAGCAGCAGGTTGTGGAGTACTTCAAATGTTTGCTGGGGTGCTGCTTCCCAGAAGTCGTTATACTGCTTGGTGTTGTTGTGGCTTGCACCTGGTGAGTCGCTGATGACACGCATGCTCAGGAAAGGCACCTTGCGCACGCAGCACACCTGTGCAATGGCACCGCTCTCCATATCTACGGCGAGAGCCTCGGGGAAGTTGGCCTTGATTGCCTCCACCTCGCTCATCTTGTCGATGAAGCGGTCGCCCGAGCAAATGAGTCCCAACTTGATGTCGTCACGCACCTCGATGTGGTCGAGGAAGATGCGTGTACCCTCGTAGTACAGTGGCAGTCCCTGCACGCGGCCCATGGGACACTCGGGGCCACACCACACATCGTGATAAGCCACACGGGCCCCAACCACTACATCCATCACATTGACGCTCTTGTCGGCACCACCAGCCACGCCACTGTTAATCACAGCATCGGGGGCGAAATGGTTGATGAGTGTCACTGTGCCTATGGCAGCATTTACCTTGCCTATGCCACACTGCATGGCAACAACATTGTGCTGGCCTACTGTGCCCACAAGAAATGTGAGACTGTCAATCACTTGTTCGCTACCATCTTGCAACATGGGTTTGAGCAGTTCTAGCTCCTTGCCCATGGCTACAATAATACCTATCTTCATATATGATTTTATATTATGTGTTTCAAAAATGTGTTTACAGCACCCCTATCATGGCAAGCAGTACAGGCACGGGGATGATGCCGTCCCAAGTGTACAGGATGTTGCCCGAGTAAGTGCTATTGCCATTGTACACGTGGCCACCAGTCAACG
>JAGHTV010000538.1 GCA_018065165.1 Candidatus Sodaliphilus fimicaballi
TTCTACTCCCGAGGAGTGTACTTTTCATGTTCTATCTGGTACAATTCACGGTAGCCTATGCAATAAACTGCTACGCACATCGATAATAAAGAACCATAACATCTTTCCTATAGAGGGCCTTGGTGTAGGAGAGGATAAATTGGTTTTGCTTGAGTATCTCCAGTATGTTAAGAAAATCAGTTTTGTCTCTGAAGCTTTATATATCTATAATAAGACCAATTCTCAATCAATAACCTCACAGACTCGTGCGAGATTGTCTCATTCATTTATTGAAATTGTAGAGCTTACTGATAAGTTGTTTGCGAATTTCAAAGTTACCGATATCATTGCAAAAGGAATCCTAAATTATAAAGCACTAGTTCTGGGTCATTTGCTTTTATATGATAACAATAATCTGTTGAATGAGTACAAGGACTTGTTTTCTAGTGTTACCATCTCAACTGTAATTCGTCAACCTGCTATGCCTTTACATTACAAAATGGTAGTGTTGGCTCATCTGTTGCACATCCCATGTATTGATTGGGGATTAAGGTATGCACTTTATTTAAAGAATAGATTCTAATTCATGTTTAATAAAGGAAAATATATTCTTCTGCAGATTGCACTTTTCACGCTGTCACCAATATCTAGTTTTTTGTTGACATTGCGTATGTATAAGAGTGCAATCTCTCAAGTGTTTTTCATCTTTTTTGCGGCATATTTTGGTTTCTATATGGGCTTTGTATTTGACCTAATGCGCCATTACCAAGATATGTTGTCATTTTATGTGGGGCGTCCATTGGATGATATATTAAATGATCCTCGCATTTTTATATTAGGTCCTGATTACTATCATGTTACAGTTAAATATCTAGTAAGTAGGTTTTCAACTTCTCATGCAGTTTTTGGTAGTACTGTAGCATTTATATATGCATGTTGTTTTATGTTCTTTTATGGGCAGTTAAAACAATTTTATAGCAAACGCTTGAGTTACTTTTCTATTTTACTGTTGATATGTGTTGTAACCGTCGTAGAGTTTTGGTGGTACCAGGGTGTTCGTTTCTGGACTGGCGCATTTTTCTTTATGGGAATGTATTTGAAATACATTAATACATCAAAGAAAAGGTACCTGATTCTCACACTTTTGTCAATGTATTTCCATTATACTTTGGTAACAATTGTATTAGCTGCAGTAATAAATTACGCTTTATCTTTTGTTTCAAGGTATTATAGATATGGCATATTTGCCTTCTCGTTCTTTTATAAGACTTTAAATTTTGACTTTGTTCCTGTCTTGTTGAGATATGTTCCATGGGCACGAGATAATCTTAGTATTGCAATTACTGATGAACGCATTCATAATAATATGCGTGATTATATTGCCGAATTTCGTGCTTCGGAGAATATTGTGTATGGATATAGGCTACCGTTTTTAGCGTTTGCCGCTTTTATGGTGTTATTGATCTTCAAACTAAACAAGATAAAGTTTAATCACAATTATTTGTTGGTATTCTACTTGTCGATAACGATATGGTCAATTGCTAATTTCGGTTTTGGTGATATCACTTTCTATCAGCGATTCTTTGAAGTAGCAGTATTGTCCCTCTATGTGTCGGTATTTGCATTGTCGGCAACATACCAACGCCAGGTTAAGAGATATCGATTAGCTTTAACCTTGTTCTTGATACTGCCTGTTCTTTATGCTATTTTACCAACATTTGTTCAGTATAGATCACTTTTATTTCATCCTGAGTTATTCTTAGGTAGTTTCTTTATGGACTGGGATGGAAATGCACTAAAGATAGATTATGCTTGGAAGTAATCCAAAGTGAAAGTTTATGGAGAATACATACTATATAGATTCTAATGTATCAAATAGGGTCCTTAATATAGGGCCCGATTTTCTTACAGCACAGGGAGGAATCGCTCAGGTAGCCGAGTATTATAACAAATATCTTTTCAAGGAATTCAATTACCTTGCCAATTCTTGTGGAGGTACAAAGTTTGACAAACTTATGTGCCTTATAAAAAGCATTTTCGTATTTGTTTATATTGCGTTATTTAGAAGACACATAAAGGTTGTTCATATTCATACCTCTTATTATAATAGTTTCAAGCGTTCGGCAATATTTGTCTATCTATCTAAATTCTTTGGTTTATCTCCTGTTATTCACATTCACAGTGGCGCTATAATAGAATATGCTCAGAGTGACTTTGCCTTTGTAAAAAGGGTTTTGTCTAAATGCTCTCTTGTGATTGTATTGGCCGATATGTGGAAACAGTACTTTGAAGAGGAAATGGGGTTAAATAATCTTGAAGTTTTGGAGAATATTGTACCCGTACCAAATGTGAATAAGCAATCATTTGGCGATGGCAAAATGCATTTCTTGTTTTTGGGCAGATTAGTAAAGACAAAGGGTGTTGATGAATTGATTGATGCTATAGTTGAGAATAAGGAAGTCTTTGCAGGAAAAGTTGTGGTTCATTTATGTGGAGATGGTGTTGAGGAGTCCAATTTGAGAACTAAAATCGCGAACGCTGGAATTGAAAATGAGATTATTTTCGAAGGTTGGATTGTTGATGATGAAAAGATTAAGTTGCTAAATCATTGTGACGTCTTTATTTTGCCTACTTATTTCGAAGGCATCTCTATTTCAATTCTCGAATCAATGGCATTTAGATTGCCTATCATTACAACTGATGTTGGCGGAAATCCCACATTAGTTAAGAATGGCGTTAATGGAGTGTTGATGCCTGTCAAGTCTACTCAAGCTGTTGCTGAGGCAATGAAATATTTTCTTGACAATCCTGATAAAGTTAAATCGATGGGAGAGTCATCAAGTGATATAGTAACAAAATTTTATCCCGATAATGTGTCTAAACACTTATCGGCTATATATAGCAAACTACTTAGTTAACTTGAATTTACAGTATTATGAAACAGTTGTCATCTTTTTGGCTTTGTCTCTTGTGTGCGTTTGCCGTCGTTCTGCCGTCAAATGCTGCTAATGGTTTTCTGGATAATTCTGTTAACGACATAGTGCTTATGTACTATGGTCAGAATCTTAGGAAAAAGTGGAATGTAAATCAAATTTCTCATTTTGTAACGCATACATATAAAGATGGACACACCGATTGGTTGTTCCCTGCTTTTCTATACTTGGAGTTTAGCATTAAGGACAAGGACATTACACTTGCTCCGGGTTATGCAAAGAATCCTGCAACTAAGGGTGATTGGGAATGGTTGATTGATCGATATTTTGAAAAAAATCAAGGCCTAGACGCTCTTAATAAAGCTATACAGAACGCAAAAAGCAAACTAGGAGAGCCTCCCTTTAAACATAAAGTAATACTGGGAATACCTACTCCCATAAAGAATCAAACAAATTGGGGTAAAACTACTCGAAAATTGAATTTCTCTAAAGCTAACGATCGACTAGAAGCTTTATATTGGTTTGTTGATGAACTTGTTAAAAGATTTAATCAAGCTCACTTTGACAATATCGAGCTTGAAGGCTTGTATTGGGTCGACGAGGACATGCATGCAGGAGGCGAACTGTTCCCTGCATTAAGCAATAAGATTCACCAACATGGTCTTTACTTCTATTGGATTCCATATTTTGGGGCATATGGCCGTGATACATGGAAACAATTTGGGTTTGATTACGCTTATTTACAACCCAACTATTTCTTCAATAAGGATGTTCCTAAATCTCGTCTTCAAGAAGCTTGTTCGGTAGCTAAGCGAAATGGGTTGGCACTTGAACTTGAGTTTGATGAGCAGCACTTTACCAAGAAAGATATTTTCGGTAAACGACTAAAAGAGTATTTAGATGTATATGAGAAGAATGGCGTTTTTGAAGATTGTCCTCTCACTTACTATTGCGGCAATCATGCTTTCTTGTTATTGAGCCAGTCACGCGAACCGCAGGATATTCAACTTATTGACCGTATGGCATCATTGATATCTAATCGTAATGCTAGAATGGGTGTGAATAATACTGTTAATGCTCCTCAATCTACTTACCCTAATAACGCAACAATGGAACAGAGTGGAAATGTGCAGCAGGAACAAAATAATGAGCAACCAAAGTCAAAGCCTAGTTTGCTGCAACAATTTCTAAACTTGCTTAATCCAGAGTATTGGCATTTTTAGTACATCCTCGTCATGACAATTTCAGGAGACAATAGTAATAATAGTCGTGTGAGTAAATTCTTTAAGGATTTAGGAATTTATTCAATAGGTGTAGTAGGTACACGCATCATTACATTTATGATGGTGCCACTATATACTTACTTTATCGAAAAGGCCGACTATGGTTATTATGATATTTGTCTCACACTGTGCATGATGTTGATTCCAGTCAGCACTTTGCAATTGCGAGAAGGTGCTTTTAGGTTTCTTTATTCTAATGAGAGTGACTCAGGACGCAAAGATATAGTATCATTTATCTATCGCACCGTATGCTATAATATTGTTCTCATATTGGCTATTGCAATGGCCATATATATGTTTTTTGATGTAGCTTATTTGTGGCACAGTGCGTTGTTATTGGTTATGATGACTGTTCACGATATTGTTGCTCAAACTACTCGTGGCCTTCATAACAATAAGGTATATGTAGCAAGTAGCATTGTTAACGTCTTGTTTGTTGGACTATTAAGTGTTATTTTTGTTGCATGGATACAACTTGGTATTGCTGGTATTTTCTATGCAAATATTTTAGCAAGAGTTGTAACAATTATATTTATTGAAGTACGTATTCATTCTGTTTCCCGATACTTTCATTTGTTGCGTAAGACCGATGGGGTTTCTAGAGATATATTGCGATATACTATTCCTCTTATTCCCATCTCGGTTTGTTTTTATCTTACTACATGTAGCGATCGCTTGTTTGTGAACAATTATTTGGGATTTGCTGCTGGTGGTGTTTACGCTGTAGCTGTAAGATTCACATCTATATTACAGACTCTCTCTCTCATATTCTATCAGTCTTGGCAAGAAACTGCAATTTCGCAATATGATAGTGACGATAAAAATGCATTTTTCTCTAAGGTTTTCAATATGTACTTTTATGTATTGGTTGCTTTATTGATTGTATATACATTTGCATTGAAGTTAAATTATGGCTGGCTTGTTGAAGATAACTATGCCGAGAGCTTGTATTACATCTATCCTATGGGTGTAGCTGCTATTTTCAATGCATTGTCGTCATCATACTTTGAATTGTTATATCAATGTGCTAAAGATACTAAAAGAGCAACCAATGCGATATTCTTGGCATTAGCAATAAATCTATCGCTAAACTTTTTGCTTATATCTCGTCTTGGCGTGTGGGGTGTTATCCTGACATCATTGACAACTTACTTATTCCTTGACATTTATCGTTATTTTGATACTAGACGTTATTTCACATTAAGTATTTCACCATCATTGGTAGTTCCTTGTTTGTTGATTGCCTTATGTGCTGTTCCATTTTATCTAAACTCCAATTTAGTTGTTGATATTCTTGTTGTAATTGCTGCAATTGCAATACTTTTAGGTGCTATGCCTCGCAGTTACACACAACACATAGTGCAAGGCATCAGTCGCAAATTCAAGAAAAGATAATTACAAGTTAATTGGATATATAAATGACAAAAGCCCTCTGTTGAGGGCTTTTGTCATTTATCGTCGTTTGCTGTTTAATTTTACCACGAGCCGTATGCTTTGCGGTCTGCGTCAATGCGCAGTAATATGAATAGCAAGAATGTGAATCCCCATAGAGATGAACCGCCATATGAGAAGAAGGGTAGTGGGATGCCTATCACGGGGCATAGTCCTATCACCATTCCTATATTGATCGACAGGTGGAATATCAATATCGATGCCACACAGTAGGCATACACGCGAGCAAATCTTGTGTGTTGCCGTTCTGCTATACTTTTGATTCTTAGAATGAGTGCCAGGAAGATTACGAGTACCGCGGTTGAACCCACAAAACCTTCTTCCTCACCTATAGTGCAGAAGATGAAGTCGGTGTGTTGCTCGGGTACATACTTAAGCTTGGTTTGAGTTCCATTGAGAAATCCCTTACCCATAATGCCGCCTGAACCAATTGCAATTTTACTTTGATTTACATTATACCCGGCACCACGAGGATCTTCCTCAATACCTAGTGTGACCTTGATGCGTGTTTGCTGGTGGGGTTGTAACACATTGTTGAATGCAAAATCCACAGTAAACATGAATATTACAGAGGCACCTATAAATGCTAAGGTAAATGCTATCTTGCGTGCATCTTCGCGGAACATGCCATACAATAGATAAAGAACTGTTCCTGTTATCATTGTAAAGAAGTATACATACCCATTCACATTGATGTCAAGTAATGAAAGTCCCCATACTCCTAGTGCACTAATGACATAAGCCAGTAGCACATTTCTTGTAAGGAAAAGTGAGCGACAATACATGGCAAGCATTATCACGGTAAGCACCATAACCATAATGAATACTATGAAATTGCCCAATGGAATTCCCATTATCATTATCGCTGCAAACTTCAGTACCACAACAAAATAGGTTATCGCACATAGTACTGCAAAAAGAACAAATCCGCTCATGCCTTCGCGATATAACACAAAAATGAGTGATGTGTAAACGAGGGCCGATCCTGTTTCCTTCTCAAGGATGATACACAAAATGGGCAACACAATTATACCTCCGGCAAGGGCATAGCTACGCCAGTTGTTTAGGGCAAAGCCGTAAGTGTCAAATAGTTTGGCAAGTGCCAGTGCTGTAGCGAACTTAGCAAACTCGGCAGGTTGCAAGCTTACAGGTCCCAATACAAGCCAAGAACGTGATCCTTTAATGTCGGGGGCTATGAATATTGTTACAATAAGCAGCAATATCATTATTGCATAGGCTGGATAGGCATATGCTTCATACATTCGCCTGTCAATCAGCAATAACATGAAACCTATAAATATCGATAGGGATGCCCATACAAACTGTTTTCCCGAGAACTCTGCGAAGTCAAACATACTTCCTGCCTTATCAAAGTTGTAGGTAGCAGCATATATGCTGATTGCACCTGCAACCACCATGATAAGGTAAAGTATGATTGTAAACCAGTCTACCGACTTCAGCAATGAGCTGTTTTCGTTGTCGTTTCTCAGTTCCATGTTATGTTATTCTGTTTTCGCAGCTTCGCTCTCGCTGTTAGTTTTTGTTTTCTTTGGCTCGGCCTTGCCATACGCCTTTGCCGAGTAAGTTGATGTGTGACTCATCTGACTTGCCAATCCCTCGCGAGTTGTTGTTCCACGCAAGTATTTTTCAATCATCAAACTGCCAATGGGTACACCAAATGTAGCACCAAAGCCACCGTTCTCAACATAAACTGCAACTGCAATTTTGGGATCGTTCATTGGGGCAAATCCCATAAATGCCGAGTGGTCGCGTCCGTGAGGGTTTTGTGCTGTACCAGTCTTGCCGCATATGTCAAGGCCTGGCACATTACCCTTGCGGCAGGTACCTCCTGTTACTGCCATACGCATACCTTCAACAGCGTGTTCAAAGTATTCTCGTTGAATGCGTGTTTGGTGCTTCTCTACACTTTTCTTCAACACACCTACACCCACGATGTTCTTTACAACATGGGGGGTGATGTAGTAACCTCTATTGGCAATTGTCGCACACAGATTGGCTATTTGTAATGGGGTGGCAAGAATCTCACCTTGCCCAATTGCATCACTGATAATTGAGTTTGAAATCCACTTGTCTTCTCCGTATATCTTGTCGTAGAATTGACTGTTGGGGATAAATCCACGACTCTCACCAGGTAGGTCTACATCAAGTCGATAACCATAGCCAAAGTCTACCATATACTGTTTCCAAGTCTCAAATGCTTTAGAGGTGCTGCCATACTTGCTGCGACTGTCAAGCATATGTTTCAAGCCCCAACAGAAGAATGCATTACATGATGTTTGCAGTGCAGGCTTGAGCGTGATGGGTGACCCGTGTCCGTGACAACCTACTCGCAATCCTCCACTGATGAATCCTCGGTGGCAAGGATAGGCAGTGCTTGTATTTATCACCTTTTCTTGCTCAAATATCAATCCTTGAGATGGTTTAAAGGTTGAACCGGGAGGATAAGCACCCATAATCGAACGGTCGAACAATGGCTTAAAGCGATTGTTCAATAGTTCGCTATAATTCTTACTGCGTTCTTTGCCTACAAGCAGTGCTGGATCATAGCTAGGACTTGATACCAGGGCAAGAATCTCTCCTGTCTTTGGTTCAATAGCAACAATTGCTCCAATCTTACCTCTCATCAGTTCTTCGCCAAAGGCTTGCAGCTCAATGTCTATGCTCAGATGCAAGTCATTGCCGGCGATGGGAGCAACATCGTTGGCACCATCGTTATAGTGACCTTGAATTTTTCCTAATGCGTCTCTGATTAATATTTCGCTTCCCTTGCGTCCGCGTAGGTACTTCTCGTAACTTTTCTCTACACCCAAGTCTCCTGTCAAGTCACCAGGACGATAGTAGTCGTCATTCTCAATGTCTTTTGCATTTACCTCCCTGATGTCGCCCAGTACATTGGCAGCAACATTATAGTTATATTGCCTCAATATGCGTTGTGCAATAAAGAAGCCTGGGAATCGGTACAATTTCTCTTGTAAACGGCCGTAATCAAGGGCAGAGAGATGGTTCATGAATATTTGCTGAGTATAGGCACTATAGCTGTGACTATTCTTCATCTTCAGCATTCGCTCATCAAATTCCTGTCTTGTGATTTGTAATGTATTGCAAAAGTCGACTGTATCAAAGGGCAATACATCTTTGGGAATCATTACAAGGTCATATGCTGGTTGGTTATATACAATCAGTCGCCCTTTGCGATCATAGATAAGACCTCGCGATGGATAAATTATTTTTTCAATGAAGGCATTAGAGTTAGCATTCTCTTTATATTTACTGTCGCCCACCTGCAACACGAATAGCCGGGCAATGTATATCATTACCAGAACCACGATAAAACCGCCAATGACGTATTTTCGTTTTTCTAGATTATAATCTTTTCTCACGTCGTGTGCTTACTAAACTGTCTATACCCAGAATGAGAATTATTGACAACATACTGCTGAATCCCATGCGCTCAACAGTGAGCAAGGCATCTTTTAGTGTGAATGCCTGAATAAAGAACAAGAAGATGCAATACAGGATAACCAGTGTCGACATATACTTGAGATAGTTGCCTATGCCCAGTGAGTCAATAGAAGGTAGGGGAGAGTTCATTTCATCTTCTCGTGACACATAGAGGTTTAGTACAGGAAGACGCAATGCCGATACTAGCGTACATGCCAGTGCATTCATTCCTGGAGTGTTCCCAAATATGTCAACAGTGAGTCCCATCAAGAATGCTATAATGAATATCCACACCTTTGCTAGGTTGATGGGTAGGCGAAATAGCACATAAATAAAGATAATGGGTGTCGCTACGTTGAACAAGATAATCTTGTTGCACACCACTTGTAGCAGTGTCAACACGACAAATAATACTATTGTTTGGAAAACTGTTTTTGCCATAGTTTAATTGTCTGGTTATTTTGTTCGTTTAGTAGAATCGTTCTCGCTTGCTTCTAGAGCTTTGAGTTCCTCACGCATATCGTTTGATATAACGCGTACTGTGCTCAACTGACTAAAATTGGTTGTCAATCTTACTTTTAGCGAAACAAAGCTGTCTGTAAGTTGTCTTGCACGGCCTTCAACCACACCCACAATTATACCCTCAGGAAATACTGATGAGTAACCACTTGTGATGATGGTATCACCCTTGGCATACTTGAGATGCTTGGGTAGTTCCTCTAGTATTGCATATTGAGGACTTCCTCCATCCCATACAAGACTGCCAAAGTACTCGCTATTCTTTAGCTTGCACGACAATCGCATCTGTGGGTTGAGCAACGATATGATGCGAGCCGAGTGATTGCCAGTCACATTTACAATGCCTACTATGCCATTCTTGTCCACAACA
>JAGHTV010000560.1 GCA_018065165.1 Candidatus Sodaliphilus fimicaballi
GTCGGCACGCGACAGACACATTGTATCAAACGAGTTCTACAGCATGACTGGCGACAGTCTGGTAATGGGCGACACCATTGTATATTCAACCGACGGAAAAACAATAAAAACCAACCTGACCGACGACCACGGCAATGAGATGATGATATCCTTTGCCTCTAATCCGAGAAATACTGCAGGAGTTGTGACAACCGACTACAAACTCATTGATGCCCTATCGAGCATGTCTATTGCCATTGTCACCAACCGCAACAACATGCACTTTGACACCAGCAACGACCTGTATGATGCCATAGGCCTCACGCTGGCCTATGTTGACCCCGAGCTGTCGATGAACTTGCTAAAGGAAAAAGTGAAGGACGGCGTAATCGAGGGCAATGACAACAAATTCTACCCTGCATTTAACAACCGCTTGTCATGGGCATCGGCGGCATGGAGAGTTTATCTTATAACAGGCAACAAAGAGTGGCTAAAGTACGCCTACAAGGTCGCAGTTGCCACATTTGAGCAAGAACAGGAAATCGCATACTACAAACGCGACTGGCTGGTGCGTGGTTGCTCGAGCGACTATACGCCACTCGTTGAGTCGCTGCCCGAGTGGATGGAGAACAACGATGTATTCTCTACCTTCACCTTGAGCAACAACACCGAGATAGCACAGGCACTATCGTGCATGGCCGAGATGGCAAGTGAACTGGGGCAAGACAATACTCGCTATGCCAACCTTGCACGCGACCTAGTGGCTGCTGTGAACGAGAACTTGTGGAATGAGAACCACGGTCAATACACTGCTCTCATCTATGGTCAGTCATGTACACTGCACGCGCCATGCAGCGACAACCGCGCTCAAGCCCTTGCAGTGCTGTGGGGACTGGCCGACGAAGATGATCGCAGTACAACCCTTATTGAGAAGACAACCATAACACATAACGGTATCAACAACATTTATCCAGCTCGCAATCACACAACCGAGCCCTGTCTAAACGAAATGTCGTGGGGACTGACACAAGGTTTATGGAACCTAGCAGCTGCCCATGTCGATAATGACAACGCCTTGCGTCGTGGCCTTGCAGCACTGTATCGTGCTCAAGCGCTGTACTCTACCCTATTTGTCAACGCAGGTTCGGCCAACCTGGACATCACTGCAGCCATAAGCAATGTGGCTATGACCCACCGACTGATGGCAGGCCTAAAGTTTGACGCCGAGGGCATTGAGTTTGCCCCAGTTATTCCTGAATTCTTCAGTGGCGACAAGCACCTTGACGGATTCATGTATCGTGGAGCAACCC
>JAGHTV010000371.1 GCA_018065165.1 Candidatus Sodaliphilus fimicaballi
GTATATATATTATTATGTGTTATAGGCATTCTAGGATTTCTAAGCCTTCTATGATTTCTAGAAATAATAAGTCTTCTAGGATTGTGGGCACAAAGTTACCACTTCACCACCCTCTGCTATTGCGTCAACTACATAAATGCGAAAACTTCAATTAGTTCATCTCCATGGGTTTCTGCCCAATTTTGTATTAATGGAAAAACTATTAAAAATGCAGAACCTTCTTTACCATAAAATTCATCATTTTCAACAGCTTTATCATGATACACTCTGCTGTCCGCAGGACAGTATTTAGCGATAACCCTGTACACACTACGAAGCAGAGCGTAGTAGGGTGTGCAGGGTAAACATACTATGACATAGTCGCGTCTGGAAGACGCTAATCAAAATCTATTGCATATCCCCCAACAAGATTGTATCTTTGCAAGAAAAACTAATATGAGCCTACACTATCTTCTATATCACACAGTTTTCCGTACCAAAGGGAGTATGCTAACAATAAACGAAGAGCATGAGAGAGAACTATTCGGTTACATTAACGGTTTTTGTACAAACAAAAACTGCAAGCTGTTTCGTGTCAATGGAATGCCTGATCACATTCATTTACTACTATCTATTCCCCCCGACCAATCCATATCACAATTTATACAAGTATTAAAGGCCGAATCCAGCAAATGGCTTAAACTTTCGCCTTCATTTCCACATTTTATAGGTTGGGCTAATGGATTTGCTGTATTTTCATACGCTCGCCGAGACTATGATACTGTAAGAAACTATATAATGAATCAGAAAATTCATCACAAGTCTATCAATTTCAAAGAGGAATATAATTCTCTTTTAGCCGAATTTGGAATAGACTCCAGCAAAGATCGATTTTTTGAAGACTAACTCTATTTGATTTATTAGCGTCTTCCAGACGCATTTGATACCATTCCTTTACCCCGCACACCCTACTGCACTGCGTTAGTAGGGTGTACGGGGTTATCATTTGTATTGTCCTACGGACAACATAGCTAATTTACCTAGTATAATACCTACGACATCATTACATTCACTATCAGCGGCACACTCTACAATAAATTTTTTTCGTTTTTTGGCAACAACAAACTATAGAGAACAGGATTTATTCCTGAGTAAAATAGGCGATTATATACTCATCATAGTCACAATATGTATTGTGTGTTTTGTTACCAAAGGCTTTAAAATGTGTGAGATTATATAAAAAAGCACTCCCGCTTGCCACACACGGCAAGCGGGAGTGTAGAAAGATGTTTTTCGGGTTAATGCTGTTGTACCAGGTCTTATTGAACCGTTACTGGAGCACCGAACCTTATATGATTACTTTACGGGTTGACCCAGGATGTTGAACTGCTTGTCACCGCGAACGATGATTACCTGGCCGTTCTCAATCTTCTTGATAGTCTTAACACCCTTAACTACGATGTCGTTAACACCTGTTGCAGAGTACTCAACCAGTACGGTTACGGGCAGTGACTCTGACTCGTCGGTGTAAACAGTTGTTACTGAAACCTCGTGATTCTCAGAAGTTACATCTACGAGCAGTGCAGTAGTGTCAGTGAAGAAACCGTAGAACTCACCGTCAACATATACATTGTAACCAGCGATCTCGCCCTTAACACCTACATAAGAGATGTCGTCGAGGAATACAAATACACCAGGAGAGTTTTCTGTTTGAGTGCGACGGATAGCGAAACGCTTAGCACCCTCGGGAACATTGAATGACTTGTATGACCAGTCGGCATAACCACCAGTAGTCTTTTGAGTGCACTCAACGAAGTCGCTCATGTTAGTTCCACCAGTTGAATAGAGACCCTGCCAGTGAGTAGGCCACTCAAGACCACCATCGTTGAGCCAGAAGCCGATAGTCTGTGCGATACCGGGAAGCTCGGGAGATACGATCCAGTCTTCTACCTCCTCAGCATAAGCACCGCCAGTAGCACTTGTTGTGCCGAGGGTGTTACCGATGAACTGCTCGCCGCTGTGGCCTTCGAAGCCTGTAGTGTTGAGCAGTTGGTTAAGGTTGAAGATTGCCCATGCATATTGTGTATCGTCAACAGGTGACTTAACTTCAAATACTTGTTGGCTAAAAGCATTGTCGGCGTTGAGACACTTCCAGTCACCAAAGTTGTCTTTTGCCCAAGGATTGTAGCTTTCGAATGTCTCAACTTCGGGAGCCATAGGCTTCTCGGGAGCAGTCCAGCTAGCGCTGATAGTAGTTTCGTCGGTAAACTCACCCTCGAGTGCGAGAGGTTGTGATACAACGGGAGCGAGAACTGTGAGAGCAGTGTCGCAGTGTGCAGTTGCACCGCCATCGGTAACGATGTCAATAGAGATTTCCTTGCGGCCAATCTCGTCGAAGAGTGAAGTTGCGAGATAGTTCTCGGTAACGCTCTTCTTGTGGAAGGCAACCTCCTCAACTACTTCTTCGTCAACGAGAGTCTCACCATCGACCTTGATAGTAAGGTTATACTTGTTGATAGTGTTATAGCCTTCGTTGGTTACAGCTACAGAGATGGGAGCCATGTCGCCAGCGTAGATAGTGCTGGGAACATCGACTGTTGCAGCAACTGCGTTTTCAACGCGGTCATAAACTGTGATGTTGTCAAGTTGAACCTGACCTGCATTGCCAAATACGCAATAGAACTCAAGATACATGTAATCGGTCTTGCGATAGCTCTTCAGGTCAACAGTGAAGTTCTCAAATGAAGTACCCAGAATCTTTTCAACCAGGATTTCATGAGAACCGTCGGCCTTGAAACCGTAAACAACGATACCGTTAGCACCATCGGCCTTGGGAGCAACACCATTAGACGATGTTGCGGGGAGATAGCGTGCCTCAAATGACAGAACAGGATTTGTTGCACCATCAAGGCTAATCTTACCACTATTCATGCTTACGAAGTTCTCGTCAATGTCGCTCTTAACAACAGCGCAGTAGTTGTCGCCATCAGTTGAGATACCCTGAGCGAGCTCCATGTGACCAGCATTAGCAGCCTGTGATTCCTCGGGTTGATTACCATCCCAGAAGTAGTGTGCCTTACCATCGGCAAAGCCCTCGGTGAAGGGGAGAGTGTACTTCGCACCAGCGAAGAATGAGTTGATTACAGCATAACCTTGACCAGCCTCGTTCTCGGCGAAAACTGAATAGTATTGACGATATTGCTCATCAATCTCAAAGTCATTCCAGCGGAATGTAGTACTTGTAGCGTCGTAAACAGTGGGGTCGCTGAGGAGAACGTCACGGTAAAGTGAACCACCATTGACGGTAAGAGTATATAGCTTGTAGATACACTTGCTGGGGTCAACATAACCACCACCCTGGCCCACAGTGCCTACGCGGTCCCAAGAGAAACGCATACCAGGATACAGGAACTCGTGCTTGAGGTTGCTGGGCTTGCCGGGGATGTCAACACCGATATTTGTAGTGTATTCAACGGGTTGGCTCTCAAGCTCACCGTTGCGCACTACAACGTTGTAAGTGTAGCTAGCGCTCTCGTCAACGTTGTCCATGAACTGTACATGAGTGCCAGCAGCACCTGTACCTGTCTTGATTTCCTCACCATTGCGCTTAACAACATAGGTAAGGGTAGTCTCGGCAGTGATAGGATCATCGTTAGAGAAAGTTGTGGGGAGATCGAAAGAAACCTCAGCCTCGAGTTCACCAGTTGCGTTGGGCTTAACAAGTAAGTTCTGAGCAGGAGCTGGTATGCCACCTACCTCAATCTCAACTACACTGATGTTGAACACGCGCAGCGCATACATGTCCTTGTCGCTGATGCAGTGCACGCCCAGGTAGTAGTCACCGGTTTCCTTGATAGTGAACAGGTCGCTCTCTACGTCGGTAGCAGTGTTGAAGTTAACATCGAGGGGTTTGAGGATGTTTTTCTTCATCGCGGGAGCGGTTGCAGCAACGCCATAAGCGAGTTCCATGCGCTCGGGATAAGAGGGAACTTGGCAAGAGGTGTTGACAACCATCTGGTAGGTCTTGCCAGCCTCAAGGAGGATAGCGGGAGTGATCAACCAGTCGTTAGCGTTGTTCTTCTCGCTGCAGTAGTACCACACGCACTTGCTTCCTGCAGCCCACTTCCAGGTTGTGCCGTCGTTGTTGGCATCAACGATAGTGAAGGGAGCAAGATTTTGCTCGCTAGTGAGGTCATAGTTAACGGGAACAGAAGCACCGTTAGCGCTCGTGGGATGATCATCGCCTTCGGGTTGGGGATCGTCGCCGCCACCGCTAGTCTTAGGACCAGCAGTGCCTGTGCCCAGGAGTGTCCAGCCGTGGGTTTTCCACTCGGCATCACCATCAACTTGCTCAACAGGCTCGCCATTAGCACCGCAAGCGCCACCAAATGAGATATTGTTAAGATACAACTTCTTAGCATCAGCATCCCAGTCAAATGTGAGGTCAACGATGTTGTTGCTGCCATCCCATGCTGCAAGGTATGTGTGCTCAAAAGGAGTGTTCCATGCACCAGTACCAGCACCCAGATACTGACCTTGCGCAAATGTCACATGGTCACCTTCGATAGTACCCTTTACCCACACGTCGGTAGCATACCACACGAGGTTCTTCACCCACATGGTGTTGCCATCGATAGCCACGAGGGGACTGTAATCACCGTCGCCCCAGTTAGCAATCTCGGTGTAACCTTTAACCGAGTACATTTCGGTGTCAAGACCTCCGGGAGGGGTTTGTAACTCGGTGCCACTGAAGTTAACCTTGGCAGGAGCGTTACCTTGTACGCGTTTACCAAGATTATTGGCAGCCTTAAGCATTGTCTTCACCTCTTTGGTCATATTAGCCTTTACAGGCTGGAAGCTGAACTGTGAATTCACAGCACTTGCCACCACTGCAATAGCAATGAAAAGAGATGCAAAAAAGCTAAATTTCTTCATCTTTTTAATGAATTGATAAAATATAAATTAAGTGAATTAAGAATTTCCCTTACATGCTTTACCTGACCACACATAACAATCAAGTGAGGCTGAATCTATCGCTAGAAACAACCCACCATATGATGACCGCACAAATAGTTAAAGTCAAGTTCTTAATTATCAGTGACAAAATTACGAATAAATATTCAATTTCCAAGGAGAAAACCTGAGCAAAATAGCAATTTACACGAGAAATGGAATACTTTTACCTGTTTTGGAACACAAATACCAACAAAAAACAAATTAATCAACAGCATCAAGAGTCTCCTGACGCAAGTTGTAGTTGTTGCGTAACAACTCGAAATCCTTAGGACAAGCCTTCAATGCTTGGGTCTCGAGCAGCGGATTGTAACTGCTTTTAACTGACGCCCAAGTAACTCGTTCGGCACCCTTGAGTGGTGCTTGGGGCATATTGACAGGTGCATTGAAGCTAAAGTGCTCGTTCAATGCCTGCACGACCATAGCGGTGCCTCGCTGCTTGCCCTGGGCCGAGTAACCGGCTATGTGTGGAGTTGCCACAAACGCCTTGTGCAGCAACTCGGCACTGATGCTAGGTTCATCCTCCCAGCAGTCAAGGGCCACATCGCCACGCCATCGTAGCAAGGCGTCGTTGTCGCATACAGCACCACGCGAAGCATTGAGGATGAGACGACAACGCTGGGCACGCTCAAGCAACAGCTCGTTGCACAAGTGCCAGGTGGGGTACTCTCCATCGCGAGCGAGTGGTGTGTGATAAGTGATGATGTCACAATCCTCGATATTGCCAGTAAGGCCTAGTGGAGGGTCGTTGAGTACAACATGAAATCCCAGTTGACGAGCCCAGCGGGCAACGATGCTGCCCACATGGCCCACGCCCACAATGCCTAGTCGCAGCTGGCTCGCATCGGTCATGCCTTGCTGCTCCATCCAGTAGCCTATGGTGGCGTGTACCCACTGTGCCACCGCAGGAGCATTGCACCCGGGAGCATTGTACACGGCTATGCCACTACGACGGCAATAGTCCAGGTCGATGTGATCGGTGCCTATGGTAGCGGTGCCTATGAACTGTACCTTGCTGCCAGCGAGCAGAGCCTCGTCGCAGCGAGTGCGGGTGCGCACAAGCAAGGCGTCAACATCACGCACGGCAGCGGCGTCGATATCGCCAGCAGCCATGTAGCTGACTTGAGCCCATGGCTCAAGCAGTCCTTTGATATAAGGAATATTCTTCTCGACTAGGATTTTCATAGCTACTTACAGGAAGAGGATGGTAGCGTAAGAGACAAGTGCCCAGATGATGAACACAAACATTGCAATGTATCGCTTGCTGGCCTTGCTTATGGTAAAGGCATGGGCAATCTGCACCGAGAGGCACACATTGAGCAGAGGCACCAGCACCTGCATGTCTTGATAGTCGACACACATAGAGATAACTGTGAGCAAGACCACCAGCATAAAGAAGGCGTTGTACACGCGCAACTGCAAGCGGTAATTGAATATCTTAAGCAGGTTGAGCGATGTGAGCACTACCGACAGGAGCACGACAACTGCCACACTCACCAGCAGGGCTCTCACCTGCCCTATCTCAAGAGCGTCCCACACGGCCTGAATGTTGAGCGGCTTGAAGTCAAACGGCGACACAAGACCTGTGCCTATTGCTATCCAGAAGGGGACAAAGATGCCTAGCAGCGATGCAAGCACACCCTTGAAGTTCATGGCACGCATGTAGCAGTAACCGCCAAAGAAGGCAGGCAACAACAGCACATAGGCCCACTGAAACATCGCACAGGTGCTGATGATTGCAAACATCAGGAATATGCTGCGTTGGGCTTTCTTGTTCTGGTAACTGCTGAAGAGTAGGAATGTGCCCAGCACCAGCATTAATGCCAGTCCCGTTCCTGCACTGAAGACGCAACTCGTCAACGGGTTGGCCATAGTGAGGATGAAGAATGCCGACACCATGATGTGGGTGACACTGCGCACAAACTGGAACACCTTGTTGAGTACAAGCAACAGAGCACCTATAAGCGAAACAGCAGCAATATTGGTCACAAGCGACAAGATGGGCGATTGGGCAAAGGCCTGTGACATCTTGAAGAAGACGCCATTGCCAGCCTCGGGAGAGGGAAACTCTCCGCTTGTGGCAGCCATAGCAGCGGTGATGACCATCGCTATGAACGACAGCACCACCAGAACCTTGCCATTAAGAAAATCGTTTATCTTATCGTCGTAAATCATCGTGTGTTTCAGGACTACACAATTGTAGACAGATTAAGGATGTATTACAAATCAAAGCCAATGTCACCACGGCAATAGCTGTCCTCAAAGTTGATAAGCTTGACACCAGCATAGCTCAAAGCCAAGGCTGCATCCTTACTCTCGCCTAGGCTAGTAACTGCGAGCACACGGCCACCACTAGTAACCAGGTTACCTGCCTCGTCAATCTTTGTGCCCGCGTGGAACACGATGCTGTCCTTCACATTCTCGATGCCTGTGATAACTTTGCCCTTGGCATAGCTGCCGGGATAGCCGCCCGATGTCATGATGACGGTGGTAGCAAAGCGAGCATCGGCCTTAACGGTGAAGTCCTTGCCAAAGCCCTCGCCTGTAGCCTTGAGGAACAGAGCGATGAGGTCTTCGTCAACGCGAGCCATAACCGACTGTGTCTCGGGGTCGCCCATACGCACATTATATTCAATCACATAGGGATCGTTCTCTACATTGATAAGGCCAAAGAAGATGAAGCCGCAGTACGAGATGCCGTCGGCCTTGAGGCCATTGATTGTAGGCTCGATGATGCGTGTGCGCACCTTATCCATGAATGCCTCGTCGGCAAAGCTTACGGGCGAAATTGAGCCCATACCGCCAGTATTGGGGCCCTTGTCACCCTCAAATACACGCTTGTAGTCCTTAGCAACGGGCAGCAGCGCATAGTGACCGCGGTCGTCGGTCAGCACAAATACCGAGCACTCAATACCCTTGAGGAACTGCTCAATAACGACTGTTGCACTCGACTTGCCAAACTTGCCGTCGAGCATCGACTTGAGCTCGGCCTTGGCCTCCTGGATGTCGTCGATGATGAGCACGCCCTTGCCTGCAGCAAGACCATCGGCCTTGAGCACATAGGGAGCCTTTTGCTTCTCAAGAAATGCGATGCCCTCCTCAAGGTTCTCGGCAGTAACGCTGAAGTACTGTGCAGTGGGGATGTCATGCTTCATCATGAAGCTCTTGGCAAAGTCCTTGCTTCCTTCGAGTTGAGCGCCCAGCTGTGAGGGACCCACAACCTTAATGCCTGCCAGCGCGGGAGTCTGCTTGAAGTAGTCGGCCACGCCAGCCACCAGCGGATCCTCGTTGCCCACAACCAAGATGTCGATACCCAGCTCTACCGCAGTCTTGCCCACAGCCTCAAAGTCCATGGGAGACAGTTGCAGGTTAGTAC
>JAGHTV010000521.1 GCA_018065165.1 Candidatus Sodaliphilus fimicaballi
CAATGATTTGGGCAAGTCATACAGAGAGGACATTTCCAGTGAGCGATATCTTACTACTCCGCCACATTATGCATATATGAAAATCTCAGAAGGCTGTAACCGTTTCTGTGCCTTCTGTGCAATTCCTCTCATTACTGGTCGTCATCATTCTGTTCCTATGGAGCAACTGCTTGCCGAGGTTGAAAATCTCGTAAAGCAAGGTGTCAAGGAATTCAACGTAATAGCTCAGGATTTGTCTTCTTATGGCCTTGATTTATATGGCAAGATGATGTTGCCTGAACTCATCGATAAGATGGCTCAAATAAAAGGTGTTGAGTGGATTAGATTACATTATGCATATCCCACACAATTCCCGTATGACATTTTGCCGGTAATGGCACGACACGAGAATGTTTGCAGTTATATGGATGTTGCCTTACAGCACATTAGTGACAACGTCTTGACCAATATGCGTCGCCACATTAGCAAAGATGAAACATTAAAGTTTATTAAGCGTTTGCGTGACGAAGTTCCCGGTTTGCACCTTCGCACAACGCTCATGGTGGGCTTCCCAGGAGAAGGTGAGGACGAGTTTGAAGAGTTGATGCAGTTTGTCAAAGAGGCTCGTTTTGAACGCATGGGTGCTTTTGCCTATAGCGAAGAAGACGGTACATATGCTGCAAAGAATTTCGATGACGTAATCCCGCAGGAAATTAAGGATGAGCGCTTGCAAAAATTGATGGACTTGCAGGAATCCATTTCACAAGAAATTCAGGATGCTAAGGTTGGTAAGACATTTAAGGTGATTGTTGATCGCGAAGACGAAGATTACTATGTGGGCCGAACTCAATATGATTCGCCCGAGGTCGATCCCGAGGTACTGATAGAAAAGACAAAGCAGCTCACGGTGGGAGAGTTCTACAATGTGAGAATTACCGAAGCTTTGCCGTTTGAACTTATAGGAAAGGTTGAGGACTAGTCCTCAACCTTTATTTTCGCCCCAAAGCCCCCAAAACATCCTAAACGCTACAGTGGGGACTTCCCTACTGTAGCGTTTTGCTGTATATAAAATACACTCAAGGGAGCGCACTATCAACCGCGCAACATTGTTTTTAATATAGTGAGTGTGTTATAAGGTACTGTAGGGCGGGTCGCATCTCTGCTTAGTGCTGATTTTTCAATAACTAGGTCATAGGTTATACATGGCATAACATGGTAATACACAATGTGTTGTGCTATAACTTAGGTGTGACCTGTTAAGCGGTTGTGGTTAATAGACATAAAAAGTGCCAATGCGTAGGTTTGCATCAGCACTATATTAGGCCCGGGTAAAGGGGATTATACATGTATCACGCTTGCTTGTCATCGTCGGCCTTTGTCCTCGTCTTTCTCGTAGGTCTTGCGGAGTTTGTTGTCGCGGTCGGCGTGTATCAATGGCTTTGCTGCTCTGTAATAGGTGGTAGTCCCACCTCTTGACGCCATTCGTTTACTCGTGTAGGGTCAAGAAGATTTGTGACATTGCCACTGCTGTCCGTTTGAGTGCCATATTTTTGCGGACGCCCCTCGCGCAATTCTATGCGGTCGAGCAACATTGCCAAGAAACTCTTAGGGATGATATCCATGGCCGTTGCGCTTTTGATAGCGGGCAGCATGCTGATTTGTTCTTCAAGATTAGCGTGTTGGATGACAAGAAACGCAGCAATGGATGCAAGTTCTCCTACTTGTTTTTTCTCTGGATAACCGTGTGTATTGAGAATTTCCTTTATTCTAACTAAATTTATACTATCGGTGAACAATGCCATTTCGGCGAGTCTTTCAATCTTTGCGTTGTCTTGTGGGCGTTCTTGACACGCAAGGAGCCATTTTGTTCGGTGATGTTGGTCGCGTTCTAAAATATCTTCTAACTCTCGCTTAAGATCAAGGTCATAATTATATTGATTGCGGCGCTGAGCAAAAGTATCGGCTATTTCTTTGCTAAAGTTGCAGTTGTCCTCGTAATAATCGGGTTCCATAGATATGCGGTGCATCATAAATCGATGAGCAGCAGAGTAGTTTCCGCTGTATTCCATTTTGTCGGCAAAGGATGTCAAGTGGGTCGGGAGAATGTAACGGGGGGTTGCAAAGGCCTTGTCAAGAATACGCTCTATTATATTGGTATTTGATATGGTATCGCAAATGAATATCAGTTTCCAATAATCATTATTAGATGCAGGTGCACTAATTGTATCTGTTTTCTCGTTCAGCATGTCTCTTGTGTTGTCGAGAAATGTATCAAGAATGCGTGAAGCAAATTGCATGTTGCTTGGCAATGTAACATCCCAATGATAGTTGCCAAACGGCGATGCGTCATTTTGCATGACATATACATATCCACAGTATTTCCCGTTTTTGATAATGCGGTCAGTGCATATGATGCGACCGTCTTTGGGCAAAACAGTTATGTCTCTCCATATCTCATCGGCCGACTGCAGATCGAGTTTGCTGATCATATATTCTGTCGTCAGGTGAAAAGCGCCATCACCTTTAAGAATATATTGTGGAGGAATGTGTTTCTCGTGTTTTGTATCAAAGGCATAGTAACCATTATAAAGACGATAAAATGAATCTACCTCAAATGGTAAATTCTTTCTAATTGACTCGTCATAATCTTCTTGGGTCAAGGGGTGTGGACCAGTACAAGATATTAAGCACAATAATATAATGGTTGAAAATATAGTTTTGTACATATTACATCCCAGATGTTATGGTTTCTCTTTGTCCTCGTCTTTCTCGTAGGTCTCGCGGATTTTCTCGTCGCGTTGCTGACGTATCTTGTCGCGCTTACGTAATATTATATAGAGAAGTGCAATAATAACTAGGCTAGCTCCAATCACGCCAAAGTAAAATAGGGTTTCTCCTGCTTGCAAGTGGGGATATCCCAAGTAGGCCATCACTGCCAGATAAACGAGTAGTGCAGTTGGTAATAAGGTTGTTCTATTTAGCTTCTTCATCTTCGATATAAGTATAATATGGTGAATTCTCGGGAATAAATTCGCCTGATAATAAATAGGTGTAAATGTTAATGCAAGCCCATGCGTCAATCGAAGCATATCGTTGCTGTGCTTCACTCAATGACTCGGCTTCCCAGTTACTGAGTTGTTGCGATTTTGATATGCGTTCGCCAAAAAGGATTGCATATATTTTTTGCAAACTTATGTCGCTGATGCTTGATTTGACTGCCAAGTGTTGCATGTCGATAAACCCTTGAGGGTTAATCTCAACAAGACGACGCAGAGCATTGAAATCGTCATGTACCGATAGTCCTACCTTAACCTTATTCTCGTCTTCAAGATATCTCTTGAGTGATGAGGGCATTCCTATCTTGTTTAGGCGGAATAAGAAGCACTCGTTGGGCGTAGAGAGTTGAAGCAATGCAACCTTGTGCACTACTCCTCTCCTAAACGAGGGTCTTGTCTCTGTGTCAAAACCTACTATGTCATATTTCCTGAGCACTCTAACCGCTTCGTTGACCATTGAGATGGAGTCAATGATATAGATCTTGCCAGGGAATGTCACCATAGGCATCTCGTTTACCGCTTCTTTGCTTATCGTTACTTTGTACATTCTTTTGCAAAGTTACTGCAAACTACGCTAAATGCAAAATCTATCAATAATCAATTTTGATAAGTTGTTTAAAAAATGGGAAAAATTTGTTTTGTAAAATTTTGGGTATTAGAATAATTGGTGCTAACTTTGCAATGTTAACTTTAACATACTCTCAAGATGCAAGAATTAGATAAAAAATTCTATAAGATAGGCGATGTTGCTGCGATTTTGGGTATTCCCATGAGTACATTAAGATATTGGGAGTCTCAATTCACTATCATTAAACCTCGTCGCAATGCCAAGAACATCAGGTTTTATACTCCTAATGATATTGAGACTATACGCAAAGTGTATTATCTAGTTAAGGAAAAGGGGCTGAAACTTGATGCTGCCCAAGAGCAGATACGCCATAATCGTGATGGTGTGGACAAGAGGTTTGAGGTAATAGATCGCCTGAAGTCAATAAAAAGTGATTTGCAAGAGTTGCAAGCAGCACTTGATATGATGAAATAAAAATTTGTTTATAATAATAAAGAAACCCCGATGCTAGCACCGGGGTTTTGTTGTATCTTGATTTATTTTGTTTTTGATTAGAAAGGCAGGTCGTCCTCAGGTGCAGTGTTACCAAAGTCGGTAGCGGGCGCTGCTGAATAAGGCGCTGCAGGAGCCATTGGCTCTTGTGCTGGTGCCATGGGTGCTGCTGCATAGGGAGCAGGAGCGGCTGCAGCTGCAACTGCGTTCTCGTCAACTTGCTCTGCCTTCCAACCACGAATGCTTGTAAACCAGCGTCCATTGTACTCGCGGCTCTCAATGTCAAAGCTCAAGTTTACTACTTGACCCACCTCGAGAGGATATTGATTGATGCGATCGCCAAAGAAGTCAAAATGAACCTTCTTGGGGAAATTTTCCATTGTCTCTAATACATATTCTTGCTTGCTCCAGTTGTTACCAGCTTTAGAAACGCCTGACTGAAGGGGGAGCTTGTAAATGATTTTACCTTTAATTTCCATTATCTGTAGTTTTGTTGGTTATTCTAGAAAATATGTTTGCAAATTTAGCAAATGATTTTCACTTCAACAAATATATTTTCTAACATTTTGCGAATATACTTATCATTTGTTGGCATTGAAAAAATTAGTAATAAAACTTGTTAACAAATGATGGCTTTTAGTTGTCTGTTATGAATTATTTTCGTAAATTTGCATGGTTTTCTCGGATATGGGTAACCAATTACATGGGACTTTAAAATTTGTAATCATATAATGAGAGAAACAAAAAAAGCTGTCCTTGTCCTTGAGGACGGAACAATCTTTGAGGGTAAATCCTTCGGTGCAGTAAAAGCCTGCGCTGGTGAGGTGGTTTTCAACACTGCAATGACCGCCTATCCCGAGAGTCTTACTGACCCTTCTTATCTGGGTCAAATCCTAGTTTCAA
>JAGHTV010000399.1 GCA_018065165.1 Candidatus Sodaliphilus fimicaballi
AAGATATTAAGGGGTTAAGAGATTAAGAGATTAAGAGATTAAGAAATTAAGAGATTAAGAGATTAAGAGATTAAGGGGTTAAGATTTTAAGATTTTAAGATTTTAAGATTTTAAGATATACGGTTAAGCATCAAATAGTTGAGCATTAGCCGTTAAACCTATATACTTTTACTTAGACACATACTTGGTGAAGGCTTTGTTGCTCCACACTACATAGTTGCCTTGCTCGTCGGCACTGATGGTGAGTACTCCCAACTGGTCGTTGCTTTCCATAAGTTCTTGAGTTGCCTTTGTTCCCATAGCCATACAAGCTGTAGCCCATGCGTCGGCACTGACGCATTGAGGTGCGATGACAGTGACGCTGAGCAGGTCGCTCTGCTCGGCCTTGCCATTGTGGGGATTGATGATGTGGGTGACACGCTTGCCACCTACCTCGGCAAACTGACGATAATTGCCACTTGTAGCTACCGAGGCTTTGTCGAGTGCGACAACCATAGCCGAGGCGTGCTCGGTCTTGTCGACCTGGTCAGTGGGTAGGTCAACTGATACTTGCCACTTTGTGCCGCGGTCATTAACCCCCTTAGCAACCACTTCGCCTCCTATCTCGACCAGGTAATTGGTCACGCCATTGCGTTCGAGCATATGCCCCACCTCATCGCATGCGAGACCCTTGGCAACGGCACTAAAGTCGAGCGCCATGCCCTTAACACCAGCCTTGATAGTGTCATTATCAATCTTGAGCTTGCTGAAACCGACTAGAGTACACAGACTGTCGATGTAGCCCTGCGACGGAGAGCGTTTGCCCTTTGCCGCCTTTTTGTAGGCTTGCACCAGTGGCATTATGGTGGGGTCAAATGCCCCCTTGCTCTCCTCGTATATACCCTTAGATACCTGCATGAGAGTGCTGAGCACCGAGTCGGGCACAACCACGCCCGTAGTATTGAACTGAGAGACGAGCGACATCTGATTGTAGGCCGAAGCACTCTCGTCGATACGAGCAAGGACAGCCTCGATAGAGTCGGCCATGTTGCGATTTCCCTCATAGGTTATATGATACTCAGTGGTCCACACTACACCCTCGGTAGTAATGAAACGCTTACGATCGTTCATGAAATAAAATGCTGCAACGGCAACAACGAGCACGAGCAGGAGTGCATAATATATTTTCTTGTTCATCTATATTGTAATAATTGAGTTATGACGCAAAAGTAATTCATTTGGGCGGCATGTACAATAGGGAGC
>JAGHTV010000495.1 GCA_018065165.1 Candidatus Sodaliphilus fimicaballi
CATTGTCCCGACATTGCCGCCATCTTTGATGCCGGCGAGGGCAAGTATGGCACCAGCGAGGAGCAGGAGTTCATACAGGCCAACTTCCCCTCGTGCCGCAACATCTCGATTGACTATGCTGTGATGGAGAAGGCACCCAATGTGTATGTAGAGTGCGTAGACTTTGGCTGGAGCGATCTTGGTACCTGGGGCTCGCTATATGAGAACTCAAGCAAGGACGAGCAAGGCAACGCCACACAAGGCAGCAAGGCCATGCTTGTCAACAGCCACAACAACTTCATCGCCGTTAAGGGCGACAAGGTGATAATAACCTCGGGGCTCGAGAACTACATCGTGGCCGATGTCGACGACGCACTGCTCATCATACCACGCGACCAGGAGCAAAACATCAGGCGATATGTAAACGAAGCAAAGTCAAAGTTTGGCGACAAGTACATTTAACGAAACAAGAGGCTGTGTCATAATGCAAGAATAGTCGGCGCGCTGTAAGCGCAGTGCCGCTATTAGCCCAGGGCAACACCCTGGGTAACAGGTAGCAATAGGAAAACGCCCTGCAAGGACAAAAGATTTGTTACCACACAAGAACGCATTATGACACACCCTCTCTTCTTTTACATTGAGGAAATAGTCTTTTAACATTATAAAGCACCCTTAATTAGCGTATTTGACATAAAATTCCTAACTTTGCACTCCTTAAGCGATTAGGCAAACACACTTACAATTATTTTTAAGGTAATGAAAAGATTAGTATTATCACTACTTACAATTGCGGCAGCAACAGCTACAAGTATGGCCGCCGACAAAGTAGTACCCCTGAAGTTTGGCGACTTTGACCAGTGGGTTACTCGCCACATTAAGGAATCGGCTGTGATAGGCGGTGAAACCAAGACAATTTACGAAATTGGCCCCACTCGCACCATCGACGGTGCTAAGGCCTATACTCCCGGCAGCTCACCCTGGGCTACCAGCAATGTATATGCCAAGGTCATGGGCGTGGTCAAGACCAGCAATGCCGTTTTCCCCGACACTCACGGCAGCGGCAAGTGCGTGAAGATGACTACAATGCTCGAGCATGTAAAGGCAGTGGGCGTCATCAACATGGATGTGCTGGTGAGCGGCAGCATCTTCTTGGGTCAGATGTTTGAACCCGTATCAAGCACCAAGAACCCCTATAGCAAGATGGAGATGGGCATCCCCTTCACACAGCGTCCCAAGTATCTGCAATTTGACTACAAGCTCAACGCTCCCACAGGCGACCGTACATACTCAAGTGGCTTTGGTGCCAAGAAGACCGTTCACGGCCGCGACTATGCCGAGGTTTACATCTTGCTGCAACGCCGCTGGGAAGACGCCAAGGGCAACCTTCACGCTGCACGCGTGGGTACAGGTCGTCAACGCTTTGGCGCTACTACTGCCAACTGGGTAAGCAAGCACCGCATCGAGGTGTGGTATGGCGACTGCACAAGCCACAAAGGCTACCAGAGCTATATGGGCTTGCTCAACACCAAGGACCGTGCTTACTACGCTCGCAACAGCAAGGGCAAGATGGTGCCCGTGATCGAGGAGCAATGGGACGACGCCAACGCAACACCCACCCACATGCTGGTGATGGCATCGAGCGGTTGCGGTACAGCCTACGTGGGCACACTGGGCATGACCCTGTGGCTCGACAATGTAGCACTTGTGTATTAAGCAACTGCCAGACGAAAACACAAACACAGGGCTCTGACCAAAAAGTCAGAGCCCTTGCTATTATTTTAGGTTGCAGTAGGTACAAAAAAAATCCTCGACATCAACGTCGGGGATTGCTTAACTAATTAACCTTCTAATACCATTAACATAAACCTTAAACATGAAAACACGCAACCGTCATCTCGACGCCTGGGATTTCATAACCTTAAAAACTAATACCATGAAAAACCGATGCAAAAGTAATAGAAATATGTTTTATAACATAAATATTGAGCATAAAAACGATTCAATTTAACTTTCTTTTGCTAATCCTTTCTGTTTCTAATTTGATTTTCACATATCTTTACACTTTTAAGGTGTAAAATTTCTATTTGATTTACAAGAAAACAGACACTGCAACGCAGGGTTGCAGCGTCTGTTTGTAAGAATTACAATGTTTTTTGCCTGTTTTTTACCTCATAATCCTAGTAGAAAACGCATTTTCATCACCCGATTTGACCTATACGCCCCAAAAAACGTCGAAGACGTTATAATTTGAGTAACCCCAGGTTGGGGAGCGTTAAGCGGCCTACCTGGGGTTAATGCGTATTATACAACTGTACGTCGGAGACGTTCAACTTGTCCTAAGACTATTAGTCAAGTACAACGTCTTTGACGTAGTTCTATTGTTTTCATCCTTCCCCCATGTAGAAACTGCTTCGCAGTCTCAACATGGGGTTACTCAAATCTTTCATCTTTGATGAAATCTGTCATTAGAAAGGCTTAGCCTCTGAGCCTGTAAACGACTCAAAGAGGGCGTTAGCCAGGCTAGATGCTCCTATGCGGAAACGTTCGTTGGTGAGCCATTCCTCGCCCAACACTTCCTTAACAACAGTGTAGTACTTAACGGCATCCTCGGTTGAGCGAATGCCACCTGATGCCTTAAAGCCTACCACATTGCCAGTCTTCTCATAGTACTCCTTGATGCTCTGGCACATCACATAGGCAGCCTCGAGGGTTGCACCGCTGTATACCTTGCCTGTTGAGGTCTTGATGAAGTCGGCACCTGCATACATCGACAGGATTGACGCATTGCGTATCTTCTCGGCAGTCTTGAGCAAGCCTGTCTCGAGAATAACCTTAAGGTGATGGTCGCCCATGCAGTTCTTAATCTCGCTTATCTCATCGCACAACTCCTCGTAGGCCTCGTCACGCATATAACCCACATTGAGCACGATGTCGACCTCGTCAGCTCCATCTTCGATAGCCAGAGCTGTCTCAGCTATCTTAGTCTCGATATGAGCCTGTGACGAGGGGAAGCATGCACTGCACACTGCGATGTTCACATCGCTAACCTCGAGCGTTGAGCGTACAACGGTTGCAAAGTTGCTGTAAACGCATATTGCAGCCACATTCTTATATTGAGGATAGTTCTCGTCAAAGTCGTTAACACGTTGAACAAACTGGGCCACGCTGCGTTCACTGTCGTCGGTACCCAGTGTTGTCAGGTCCACACAGTTGAGCAGGAATTGATAAACCTCAGGAGTGAGATTTTCCTCATAGTGCTCGCTAAGGATTTTTTCAACGGCAGCTTGTACGGCAGCATCGTCGGTAGTAACCTTGCTGGCGTCAATCACTGCTTGGTAACGGTTAGTTTCTTTATTGTCCATAGTTTATTATAAATGTAGTTGTTTTTTATTTCTTATCCCCCCGAGCTATCACTCGAGGCACTTTGCCCTCGATACACTAAGCAAGACTCAACTCGTAGTCCTTGATGAACTGGGCAAACTTGGGGTTATTCTTTACAATCTCCTCGGCTATCTCGCGCTGGGTCCATATCTTGGGTGCCGGTCCACGGTCGGTAATCTTGATGTCCAGTGCCAGCATGTCGTTGCTCACGGCATTGCGCAACTCGGTGAGCAAGTTGTTCATCGCCGTCTGTATGAACTGCACCTGACTGGGGTTTTGCACCTCAATCATGTATTGCGTGTCGGTCACCCGTTGCGGACTAGCCATGCGCATGGTGTTTATTACCACATGCTCGTTGGGGTGATTGTTGATATAGGCGTTCCAGGCTTGTTGCAACTGTTCGGGCGTGAACGCTGCGCGTCGCACTTCGTGAGAGGGTGCGACATTTGTTGAGGCGGCCACGGGCTGCTCGGCCTGACGCTTGGGCTGAGCTGTAGTATTAACGAGAATACGGGGTGTGGCCGCCGGTCGCGGGACCGACGGTGCTGATGCTTGGCGTGGTGGAGCAGGAGCGGGCGGCGGAGGCGTGGGACGCATGGGCGCCGCGGGTTGTGCAGCAAGGGGCTGTGGAGCTGGTGCTACAGGTTGAGGAGGTGCCTGTGGTACCTGCGGTGCAGGAGCTGCCTGACGGGGAGCCGCCTGCGGTGCGGGAGTAGCTATCTTTTGTACCTTGGGGGCTTGTTGCACAGGTTGCTCCTGAGGCATAGGATTCATGATTTGGCTCAGCTTGATGAGCATCAACTCCACCAACAGTTGCTTGTTGCTAGCGTTGCGATAGTTGAGGTCGGTGGTGTTGCACAGTTCAATGGCCTGATACAGGAATCGGGGCGTAACCTTGGCCGCCTGCGTTACATAGAGTTGAGCCACCTCGGCATTCATCTCGAGCAGACTGTGTGTTTGGGGCGTGCTCGATACCATAAGGTCACGCACATGCTGTCCCAGTCCGTTTACAAAGAACTGCGAGTCGAAGCCCTTCTCCCTGATGTCGCGATAGATGAGCAGTGCTTGGGGAACATCGCCTGCGATGAAAGCCTCCACGAGCTTGAAGTAGTAGTCATAGTCGAGCACATTAAGGTTCTCGATAGCGCTGCGATAGGTGATGTGTCCCTCGCTCGACGCTGTCACCTGGTCAAATATTGACAGGGCGTCGCGCATCGCGCCATCGGCCTTCTGTGCAATCACATTGAGGGCAGCGGGCTCGGCCTCGACATTCTCTTCCTCGCATATGTATTGCAGTTGCTTAACGATATCGGGCACCGTAATGCGAGAGAAGTCATATATCTGGCAACGCGAGAGAATGGTGGGCAGCACCTTCTGCTTCTCGGTAGTAGCCAGGATAAAGATTGCATATTCGGGTGGTTCCTCAAGGGTCTTGAGGAAGGCGTTGAATGCAGCGGTAGTGAGCATGTGAACCTCATCGATGATGAACACGCGATACATGCCGGTTTGTGGCGGTATGCGCACTTGCTCATTGATGTTGCGGATGTCATCTACCGAGTTGTTGCTGGCAGCATCGAGCTCGGTGATGTTGTAAGAGCGTTGCTCATTGAACGCGCGACACAATTCGCACTCGTTGCAAGCCTCACCCTCGGCAGTAGGACTCAAGCAGTTGATAGTCTTGGCAAAGATGCGGGCACAAGTAGTCTTGCCCACACCGCGCGGACCGCAAAACAGGTAGGCGTGAGCCAGTCGCTGACTTGCGATAGCCGTCTTGAGCGTGTGAGTGAGAGACTCCTGTCCCACCACGCTACGGAAAGTCGCCGGACGGTATTTTCTTGCCGAAACGATATAGTTGTTGGTACTCATTTTGGGCTAATGTTTAATATTTAGCAAAGATAGTGATTTTTTTACGCAAACGCAAACGTCAACGCAAACTTTTTTCCCCTCGCACACAGCTCCCACCGATTCCCTCCGGACAGAAGATCAGTCCAGGAACTCTTACCACAGATTTATCAGAAATAAAGGTTCATTGGGGGATTCTTGACAGGATTACACAGATTGTTATATCACAACCTTTGTGGTTAGAGAAGCAGCAGCAATCTGTTAAATCTGATAAAAATTCCCTTTTCTCTTCAATCTGTGGTCAATTTCCAAACAGGGGCACATAAGGCTTCGCGATGATAGTAGGGCTACTTTTTTTCGTTCACAATACTTCAAATCTTTTTAGACAGTAGTACAAAAGTACATAAGAAGTTGAGAAAATATTTTCTGCGAGATCGGCGAGTTCTGCGAGAGGCTTTGTGATTTCACTCACAAAACTACTCTTTCTGCTTGTTCTATAAAAAGACAGGATTTTATCTCTTGGCTGGTTTTATAACAATTTTCTTTGATTGTTTTTGTGATGTGAAATATTTTTGTACCTTTGCATTGAACATTTTTGTTCGACGCGTTGAACATTTTTGTTTGTTGCATTGAACATTTTGCAAAATAACGAATTTTATGAGCTACCGTAGACTACAATTTAAGACAATTCTCCAGCGTATTAACGAACCCCGAAGTAAACTCCAAGTTATAGTTGGACCACGCCAAGTAGGAAAATCCACGCTGGTGGGACAAGTACTAGACGAGTGCCCTATTCCTTACGAGAGTTACTCGTCAGATGACGTCGTAGGCGTCACTGCCGACTGGCTTTCTCAACTGTGGGAATCACAACGTCTTAAGATGGTGGCACGTGGCGAAACGAAACGTCTGCTTGTCATTGATGAGGTGCAAAAGGTGAACAATTGGAGCGAAACCGTGAAAGCCGAATGGGATCGTGATACAAGAGAAAAGAGAAATCTCATAGTAATATTGTTGGGGTCCTCGCGCATGCTTATCGAGAAAGGACTAACCGAGTCTCTAGCAGGTCGCTTTGAACTCATAAGAATGCCTCACTGGACATATCCCGAGATGCAAGATTGTTTTGGATGGAACTTGCCTCAATATGTTTATTACGGCGGATATCCTGGCGCAGCACAGTACATTGACGACGAAAAAAGGTGGAGAATTTATGTCAAAGACTCGCTCGTTGAGCCTTCTATCTCTAAAGATGCTCTTCTTGATTCAAAGATAACCAAACCACAACTGCTGAGGCAACTTTTTGAATTGGGATGTAGCTATAGTGGCGAGATTTTGTCGTTGACAAAAATGATTGCTCAGCTACAAGACGCAGGCAATGTCACAACACTTGCAGGCTACCTGCATTTACTGGACGAATGCGGCTTACTATGTGGCTTGCAAAAATATGCCGAGGATAATGCCCGGAGATATAATTCGATACCTAAATACCAAGTATATAACAGCGCATTGCGTAGTGTGTACTGCGACGAATCGTTTGATGAGGTAATCGAAGACCCCAAACTATGGGGACGATATGTAGAATCGGCCATCGGTGCCCATTTAGTAAGTCAGGCAGGAATTTTAGGCTATAAAGTTTATTACTGGCGAGAAAGAAACGAAGAAGTAGACTATATTTTGGTGAGAAATCGCAAGAAGGTCGCTATTGAAGTAAAAACCGGAAGACGCACCACAAACAAGGGACTAACCACATTTGCGTCTTCATACAAGCCTCACCGTTCGATTATCGTCGGTTCGGGAGGACTTTCTGTCGAGGAATTCCTCACAATGGATTTAGAGCTCCTATTTAAATAATTTTTTTGAGTACTGATTTTTTTGTAATTTTACCCCATTGTTATTTGTAAACGATTATAAACTATGATAAAACGACTTATCTTGATGGTCGCTATCGCTATGATGGCGTCACTGAGTAGCCAAGCGGTGCTCAAGGAGCGCGACCTGCAACAAACACTAGGAGTGCTTCACACCGAGCTCGAACGTACTCACCAAGAAGAACTTAACCGCATGCAACGCTTTGCCGAGATGAACAAGATGTTTGACAAGGCAATGTTTGATGTGGTAAGTCGCAGCCAGCAGATCGAACTTATGCTCTACTCGCAGAAGAGCGACTATGTGTTTGATCTCACCTATGCCTGCAGTGAGGCGACCGACCTGTACAACACCATGTCGCGTCGCATGATGCCATTTGAGACCTTTACCGAGAAGTACAACTCGCAAGTAAGGCAATATGTGCGCCTAGAGAAGGCTCTCAAGGATATACCCGACTTCCTGCTCACCGACAGCACCATGCGCGAGCACCGCGACAGTTGCGTAGTGCTGGCCCACACCATCGCTACCGACATGGCAGTCCACCAAGTGAAGCTTGAGCACACACAACAGCGTGCCACATTTGTGCTGGAAAAGGCCAAGAGTCTTAACGAGTTTGCACTTACTGCCTACGACCGCATACGCCGTAACATATTCATCAACGGCGACCAGAGTTTCATCACAATGCTCATGAGTATGCCCCGCTACACACGACAGCTCAGAGCCGACATCCACGACAAGTATACCCCGTCGGAAGAAACCCGCAGCGAGTGGCGCGGCAACCTCATCATGTTCCTGTTTATATTCATATCGGTGTACGTTTTCCTGTCGAGCGTCATCAGCACACTGATAATCAGGTTCCTGATGCCCAAGCGACTGGTGACCGACGAGTTTAAGAAGAAACGCTCGGTAATCATCGTGTGTGCCAGTGCGGCACTCTTTGCACTGGCTACGCTGGTCATTTCAAAGGTTGTGTCACACTACTACTTCATGATCATGGCTACCCAGTTGCTCAGCGAGTATGCATGGCTGCTGGTTGCCATCATGCTGTCGTTGCTCATACGCCTTGAGGGCGAGTTGGTCAAGAAAGCCTTGCAACTATACATCCCCATCACTGTAGTGGGCTTTGTAGTATTCTTGTATCGCATTACCTTTGCGCCCAACACGCTAGTCAACCTCACCTTCCCCGTGATACTGCTACTGGGTACGATATGGCAATTTATCGTTGTGCGACGCCACAACAGCCTCATGCCTCGCAGCGACATGTTCTACACCTGGATTTCACTCATCGTGATGGTGGCATCGCTCGTTATTGCATGGAGCGGCTACACGCTCATGTCGGTACAGCTGCTCATCTGGTGGATTATCCAGCTCACTGCCATCCAGACTATCACCGTAATCTATGACCTGCTGCACCGCTACGAGGACAAGCACATAAGCGAGAAGGACGACATACGCCAAACATGGTTTTACGATGCCGTGTACAAGATGGTCATCCCCATTGCAGCAACACTTAGCGTTGCAGGTTCAATCTACTGGGCAGCCAAGGTGTTTGACCTTACTGAGTGGTGCTACCTTGCGTTTACCACCAAGTATATAAACCTGCCTAATGTGATTGTCATCTCGCTCGACCGACTGCTGTTTGTAGTGGCATTGGCCTTTATTTTCAACTACTTTATTTATGTGTGCATTAAGAGCTACATCTTATGGCGCGAGTACAAGACCAAGGCAAAGACCAAGGCAGTGTCGCTCTCGATCAACATACTCAAGTACATAGGTTGGGGCATTTACATCTACATCGTGCTCGTGACGCTGAGCGTGAACCGCGCCGGCATCACCCTGATACTTACAGGTCTCTCAACCGGTATCGGTTTTGCGATGAAAGATACTCTGGAGAACCTGTTCTACGGTCTGTCACTGATGAGTGGCCGCGTGAAGATAGGTGACATCATTGAGTGCGATGGCATACGCGGTAAGGTTGACAACATCAACTACCAGAGCACCATGGTCGAGACCATCGACGGCTCGGTAATCGCGTTCCTCAACAGTCAACTGTTCAGCAAGAACTTCAAGAACCTCACCCGCAACCACGGTTACGAGAAGGCCGTGGTGAGTGTGGGCGTAGCCTACGGCTCGCACGTTGACCAGGTGCGCAGCATCATCGTTGAACGACTCAACGCACTCAACTGCTTTGACAAGAAGAAGGGCGTACAGGTATTGTTTGAGAACTTTGGTGACAGCAGCGTCGACCTTGTGGTGGTATTGTGGCTCAAGGTGTCTACCATCGTCAGCGATACAGCCCTAGTCAAAGAGCACATTTACAACGCTCTCAACGACAACGGCATTGAGATACCATTCCCGCAATGCGATGTAAACTTGAAACAACCCACATCACAACAATAAACAGAAAACAGAAAACAGAAAACAGAAAACGCCTCGCACAATTGTGTGAGGCGTTTATTTTATGTGTTACTTCTTGAGGATGTGGTGCAGGTTGCGTTGCAGGCCGGTGAGCTTGGTGCGCTTGACGGCGCTGGGCGAGAACAGGTGTGAGAATGCAGGCTGGTCCATGGCAAGTATCTCCTGGGCTGTGAGCGAGAGGAACTCGTCGCTGGGCTGCAGTTCGGGCACTGTGGTGGGCTGGGCATTGCGATTGTGCGGACACACTCGCTGGCACTCGTCGCAGCCATATATGCGGTTTCCCATAGCCTCACGTGTCCACTCAGGCAATTCTCCACGATATTCTATTGTAAGGCACGAGATGCAACGAGAGGCGTCAACAGGTTTGCCGCCTGTGAGTGCACCACCAGGACAAGCCTTCTCGCACGCGCCACAGTCGCCACAGGTGAGGCGACAAGGCTCGTCGGGTTGCAACTCGAGCGTGGTGACAATGGCTCCAAGGAAGAAGAACGAACCCTTACCAGGAATGATGAGAGTGTTGTTGCGTCCCACAAATCCTACACCAGCCTGCACGGCCCAGTAGCGCTCGCGCAACGGGGCGGTATCTACGCAACAACGGGTATCACCACCCTTGGCAATCTCGCGTATGTAGGCCGCCAATTGCTGCAAGCGGTCACGCATCACTTCATGATAGTCGCGACCATAGGCATAGTATGCAAACTGTGGAGCATCCTGCGGCTGAAATCGAGCCGGATAGTAGTTCATGGCAACAACGATGACGCTGCGAGCACCCTCGAGCAACAAACCGGGGTTGTCGCGCACATCGAGGTAGCGTGCAGCATAGTCCATACACCCGTTGCCGCCACTGTCAATCCAGTCGCGGTAGCGTTGCACCGCTGCAGGGTCAACGGCACGGGCACGAGCAATGCCACAGGCTTCAAGACCGAGTGCGGCAGCCCGCTGCTTAATCAAGGACTCCATATTACCCTCCACCTTTAAACGATTAAACCTTTAAACTTTTACCCAAAATCACATAGGTATGCGGTCAAAATTGTAACCTTGCGATTTAAGCCACTCAATGGCACGCGGCAGGGCATACTTCATATTACGCTCGGCCTTGAGCGAGTCATGAAAGACGATGATTGAACCATTGCGGGCATACTTCTTGACATTCTCGAGCACCTGTTCGCCCGTTAGTTTCTTGCTGTAGTCGCGCGTAACCAGATCATACATGATTATGGAAAAGTGAGAGCGCAACACATGAGATTGTGTCCAACGCAACAGTCCGTGTGGCGGACGGAAGAGAGGCGATTGAATGAGTGCATGAGCCTTCTTGACATTGTCAAGATAGGTGCTTGCCGAGACATTCATACTCTTCATGTGGTTCATAGTGTGATTGCCCACGCTGTGACCGCGGCGGCGTATCTCGGCAAAGAGCTCGGGGTTGCGAGCCACATTGTCGCCCACACAAAAGAAAGTGGCCTTAATGCCGTAGTGGTCGAGCGTGTCGAGCACCCACGGAGTAACCTCGGGGATGGGGCCATCGTCAAAGGTCAGGTACACTGTGTGCTCACGCTTGTGTATACGCCACACCGTCTCGGGGAACAGCATGCGATAGAGCACCGGAGGTCGTTCTACAAACATATATATAAAACAAAGGCACCTAGTTACCCTAAGGTATCTAGATGCCTATTATAATTTAGCATTTATTCTTGTGCCATTGAATCGTTATCAGCCACACTTTGGGCAGCTTCCTCGGCTTGAGCAGCCTCAACGCGTTTCAGTTTCTCAACAAAGCTGTTGATACGCTCCAAGTTAACACCTATCTTCTCCACCTTAGCAAGCAGATTGTCAAAGCTGTCAACGTCTTTGAGCTGACCGTAAGCAAGGATCAACTCGGGGAAGTAGCGCTGGTCTACATAGCGGTCAATGTTGGTCACGCGGTCATACTGACCAGGAGTGAGCGACTGATAGTAGCGAGAGTACTGTGCATAGCGCAAGATCTCTTGTTCCAGAGTCTCGATAGCCTTCTTCTTGGCATCGGCGCGGCCTGATACACTAGCAATGAAGCTGTAAGTGTCGGCCAGGTGCTGACCATACTGGATTGCATAGGGAGATGACTTGGCAGGCAGTTTCTTCTCAATCAGGTCGAGAACCTTCATTGCCTTGTCAAAGCGGTCGGCAGCATAAGCCTTAGCATCCTTGCCCATAAAGGTCGATTGACCGTTCTTCACCGCTTGCATTGCCATTGCACCCTCGTTGGCCAGGTCACTGGCGAGTTCAACGACAGCAGTACGAGTAGTTGTAACCATGCGGCGGATAGTCTCGTCGAGGTAGAGCGAGCCGGGAGCAGCTACATCGATGCCACCCCAACGGAACTTGTTCATCACATTGTCATACATCTTGTCGGTGCTTGAGTGGCACACGCCATCGGCATTCTTGACAGGTGTAACCTGATAAGCCATACCGGTGTTGAGCATATAAGGACTCAGACCCAGATAGTAGCTCTCGGGCACTGTCATAGCGAAGTAGCATGGACGCTTCCAGCCCTGAGCGATGCTTGACGAAATGATGTCGAGCGACATGATTTGGCTTGATGTGAGACCTCCACCCATAGCACGCAGGTTGAAAGGTATTGCATCTTGAATCATATCTTTCATCTCGGGACCTACTACGCCAGCCTTAACGGCAGCATCGGCATTGATGGGAATGAATACATAGGGATACTTTATCTCGCTCAGGCCATAAGCATTGTTCTTGTTTTCGTTGCTATACAAGTGCTCGAGTGCCTTGAGTGCAGGTACCTGAACAGTTGTGTCAGGATCGATGAAGTAGTTGTACTGGCGACCGTCATAAGCAAATGTCTCCTTGCCTGCAAGCATGGGCACGGGTGCGCTCTCGTAGGCAGCACGTTGCATCTGGCGTATGTACCAGTCGGTTGACAGATAGCTCAAGTTGATGACGCGTACATCGGTGCGATAGTTCTCAACCTCTTGCGCATACCACAATGGGAATGTGTCGTTATCACCGTTAGTGAAGATGATTGCATTATTGTCGAGGCTCGACAGGTAGTTCATACCAAAGTCGCGTGCTGCATAGCGTCCCGAACGGTCGTGGTCGTCCCAAGTCTGGCTAACCATCTGCAGGGGAACGATGATACCCAGCACAGCAGCTACACCTGCCATTGCCAGACCTGTCTTGTTCTCGGCCTCCTCGGCACTCTGCTTCTTGACCTTGGCCATGAGAGCAATGAACATGCGCCACAAGCCAGCAACGCCCAGACCAATCCATATTGCATAAGCGTAGAACGAACCAGCATAAGCATAGTCACGCTCACGGGGCTGGCTGGGAGTCTGGTTCAGGTAGAGCACAATGGCGATACCTGTCATAAAGAACAGGAAGAATACTACCCAGAACTGTTCAATGCCACGCTTGCCACGATAAGCCTGCCACAGCAGACCTATGATACCCAACAGCAGAGGAAGCATGTAGAACACATTGCGACCCTTGTTGCCAGCACCCAGGTCATCGGGCAACAACGACTGGTCGCCCAAGCGGGGATTGTCGATGAATGGAATACCTGATACCCAGTTACCGTTGGTGATTTCACCCATACCCTGAATATCATTCTGGCGACCTGCAAAGTTCCACATGAAGTAACGCCAGTACATGTAATTGAGCTGATAGTCGATGAAGAAAGTGAGGTTCTCGAGCATTGTGGGCTTAACCAGCTGTTGACGCTGGATCACATTGCCATCGCGGTCGAGGCGAACAGCACCGTCAACAAGCTCTCCTTGCAATCCCAACCACTCACGGTACTCACGCTCGTGAGCCTCGCTGTGGATGCGGGGGAAGAGCATGTTCTGCTCGGGGCAATATTTGTAAGAACCCTTGCGACCAACCTCGATGTACTGATCGGGCTCGTCGGGACTCTCCTTAACCTTTTGTGCATACAGTGCACGGCCTTCACTCTTAACGGGCTTAGCGGTACCATCGGGGGTATCTTGGTAAACGAGCTCGCTATAGAGGGTGCGGCCATAGAACAACGGGCTCTCGCCATATTGCTCACGGCTCAAGTACTTGGTGAGCTCAAATGTGTTGTTGGGAGAGTTCTCGTCGAGGGGTGTATTGGCGTTACTGCGAATGAGGATGAGACCATAACTAGCAAAGCCAATGAAGATAACCAAGATGCTCAGCGAGATATTAGTGAGCAGACGCACGGGAGTGCCCTTGGCAAACTTGAACAAGTAAACACACAGTGCAATGGTGAGAACTACGGGAACGAGAAGGTTCTCGCCAATGAACAACATGCCCGACAGAGTTACACCCACAACAAAGGTAACCTTCATCATCAGGTCGCTCTTGTTCTTATAGAGCTCACACAGGTTCCATGCCAGGGCAGCAATAAGCACTACAGCATAGACGATAACACCCATGTTGAACGACATGCCCAGCGTGTTGACGCAGAAGAGCTCGAAGTACTGGCTCATCTCAACGAAACCAGGCTCCAGACCGTAGAGGATGAAGAGGATGATAACGAACGAAACAAACAGCGTGATGAGCGATCCCTTAGCAGTAGTGTCCCTATACTTGCGATAGTAATATACCAGGGCGATAGCGGGGATACACAGCAGGTTGAGCAAGTGCACACCCAGCGACAGACCCAGGATGTAGGCAATAAGGATGAGCCAACGGTCGCTATCGGGCTCGTCGGCACGGTTTTCCCACTTAAGGATTAGCCAGAATACCAGTGCTGTACAGAACGAAGAGAAGGCGTAAACCTCGGCCTCGACAGCACTGTACCAGAAGGTGTCACTCCAGGTATAAGCCAGTGCGCCAACGATACCACTGCCCATAATCACGAGATACTGACCCAGGGTCATCTTGTCCTCCTCACCATCGGTAACTAGCAGTTTCTTTACCAGATGGGTAACAGTCCAGAACAGTAGCAAAATGGTGAGAGCACTGAAGATTGCCGACATTGAGTTGACACAAGCCGAAACCTTAGTGATGTCGCCACCTGCAAAGTTGGCAGCAAAACGTGCTGCAAGAATAAAGATGGGGTTGCCAGGTGGGTGACCAATTTCACTCTTAAATCCCTGTGCAACAAACTCGGGACAATCCCAGAAACTTGCTGTGGGCTCAATAGTTAGCAGGTAGGTTACAGCAGCAACCGCAAATACTAACCAGCCCAGCGTGTTGTTAATGATGTTATACTTTTTCATTATAATGAATTAAATTATTGACGCTAGTTGTGTAATAACTCACAAAGTTACTGAAAATCGTTGATATAGTGCATACTATTAGCAATAATTAATACATCTACAGCTTGAGGCTTATATAAAACACAACAGGCCACGCTGTAGCGTAACCTGTTAGTATACTAATATGAGAGTCTTCTATTTCTCCGTTCTCCGAAAAGCGAAGCGCTCTGAAAAGCGAAGCGTTCTGATAAGCGCCAGCGTTCCGAAAAGCGAAGCGCCCTAATAAGCGAAGCGTTCTGATAAGCGAAGCGTTCTGATAAGCGAAGCGCTCTGAAAAGCGAAGCGCTCTTTACAATCCCAAGATGATGTCGATGATTGCGTTCATGTCGGCAACATCGACAACACCATCGCCGTTGATGTCGGCAGCAGCCTTCTTGCTCTGCAGACCCAGGATGATGTCGATTACAGCGTTGACATCGGCAATGTCGACTGTACCATCACCATTCACGTCGCCCTTCTTGCCATCGGGTGTTGACAGGAAGTCGGGGGTGTAAGCGCTTACATTACCGCCAGTCGAGTTAAGTTTGAGATAACTGAGACCCGCGGGCAGGTTGTAGCTTGAATATACCTTTTCAAACTTCTTGTTGCCGTAATGCCAGTAATAAGAATATGATACTTTACTTAGGTCAGCCATGCCGTCTGCATTAGCTACGAGAAGGTTGTTGTTAACTGATGAATAAGATGTAGCACGCTTGATTTTGTACATCTTATTGGGTGTCAATTCGGTAATGATAACACCAGTGTTGCCGGGAACCTGCTTAACCTCGGCGGTTTTAAGCACCTTAGAGTTTGCATCATAGCCTGTCACAACATAAGCCTTGACGCCGCTAGCCTGGAAGTCGAGAGGCATGCTCTGACCAATGTTGTAATTGTCATATTGCGGAGTGAAATAAGGCGCTACATGAGCTCTGACCATGTTGCTGGTGCCGTTGAACGCCCAGTTCTTGAGGTTGCTGTTGAGCACTGAGGCAACACTGAAATTGTTGATATACAGTGTAAAGTCGGCTGCGTTGCCACCCACCCACTGAGTGTCATAATTTACGTTAGAGCTGAGCAGCGTGAGCTCACTGAGCGACTTGGCATTGCTAAATGCCTCTGCTCCAATGCGAGTCACCTCGTCAGGTACGGTGATGTCGCGCACCAGACTACCGCTAAATGCCTTGCGGCCTATCTTAGAGAGATACTTAGCGTCGTTGAAGGTAGCGACCGAAACCGTCGAACCATAGAAACAGCTGTCGCCCACCTCGGTAATCAAGTACTTCTTGCCGCTGTTGAGCACGATGTCGGTCTCGCTGAGCGCTGCATAGAAAGCACTAGCGCCATTCAATTCCTTGTTGTAAACATACTTGGCAGTTCCGGCATAGGTCACGCCGTCCTTTGTCACGGGAGTGGTGCTGGTGACGGTCATCTTGTAAACACTGCTTGTGTTGGTGCGGTAGAAGTCGTATGCACCAGCATTGACGGTGTAGCTCTTGAAGCTTGTGTTGGCCTTGACAGCATCGCGGCAGTCAACGGGAACTCTCACGATACATGTAGTGGGAACGCCTGTGAGCACCATGCTCAATTTGTTAGCAGCGCTGTTGTTGAGGACGAGCTCAGTGAGCGACGACATGCCGTAGAACGAGCGGGGAACAATGTCGGTGGCAGTGCTGGGAACGAGTATTCTCTTGCTCTTGGCACCAGAAAGAGCGTCATCGCCCAGGCTTGTGAAGCCCACGGGGAGGATGATGTCGTTAGTGATGGGACAGCTGCGGAAGGCGTATGCTCTGATTTCCTTGAGGTCGGCACCCCAGGTCACTGTGCGCAGTGAGGTACAGTTGTCAAAGGCGTTCATGCCGATAGAGGCGACGCGAGGCAACTGGATGCTGGTGATGGGCTGGCTGTCGAATGCCTTGTAACCCACGGTAGTGACATAGTCGCAACCAGTGATTGAGAATGACGATGTATTGCTGAACGCTTCCTCGGCAATCTCATCGACAACATAGTCCTTGCTGCCTATATAGACATATCCGGGGACATTGACAGTGCCCGACAGCGAGTCGCGATAACGGCGCACCAGCTTGCAAGTGTCGCCAGAGAACTTGTTTCCGTTCACGGTTACTGCACCTGCCTGCTTCACGGTGTAACCCATGTTGCCGCTGCGAAGGTCGGCGGGCACAATGCCGTCCTTGTTGTAGCTCTTGAATCCAGTCCAGCCCTTTGACTGGAAGGTCGACTCCTTGCCACGCTGCACATACAGGTTGGGGTTGGCGCAGCCTTGCAGGAACGCAGTCTTGGTGATGGTGGGGATATAGTTTGTATTCAGGTTGACATACAGGTCGGTAAGTGCTGTACAACCATTGAATGTGTTAGAGTGCAGCGACTGTACCGACGAGGGAATCTCTACCACCTTGAGTGCGCTACACATGTTGAACGCTTGTTTGATTGTCTTACAGCCATAAGTAACCCTGATATTCTGAATCTCAGGCACCTTGCGGAATGCGTCACGCTCAATAACCTCGCACAAGGGCGATGTCTCGTAGGCCGAGAACTGGTATCCCTCGGGGACCTTGATGAGATTTTTCTGGCCCTTGGTGTAGAGCGCACTTGAATGAGACTCATAGTTAGGGTTGCCCGATGCCACCTTGATATCCTCGAGTGCCGAGCAATCGTCTACACAACTTGCTGCAATAGATGTTACTGTTGCAGGAATATTGAGCTGCTTGAGGCTTGTGCATTCTGTAAACTCAAAGCTGCCGATGCTTGTCACGCTACCTAGGTCCAGACTGCTCAACTTAGAGCAACCAGTAAACGCGTTGCCACTAAGCGCGCCCTTAGACAATCGTGCTGATGTGAGATTAGTGGCACTCCTTGCCATGTAAACTCCATAACTTGTAATGGCAGTGAGATTAGACAGGTCGAGCTGGGTGAGGTCGGTATTATGGTCAAATGCGAAATCGGCCACTGCCACATACTTGAAGTAGCGGTCCTGGTTTGACGGCTTGGTGCGATAATTTGATGGGCGATAGATACCCTCGGCCACGCCGGTGTTACCGCCGTTCTTGTTGAAACCGATAATAGTACACTCGTGGTCAACGCTCGTGCTTGTAGAGGGTTTGGTAACCACAGCCATTGTACCGTCGGTCATGTAGATATCGTAGGCATAGCCTGTCTCTGTAATAGTCTTGAATTTATCAGTTCCCCATATACTCTGGGCACGCATGTCATCGGGATTCAGTATAGTTCTCGGAACATACAGCGTGCACTTGGTGCTTGCAGGGAAAGCCGACGCGGAGTAGCCTTTCAGTTTGCCTGTTGAACTTGCAAAATAAACGCTGGTGAGCGCAGTACAGCCTCCGAAAGCGTTAGAGTAGATATACTCCATTGAACTCGGCAGGCGCACGCTGGTAAGTGAAGTACAGTTCTTGAAGGCATCGGCCTCGATTTCCTTGATTCCGTAATTCAGGCGCACGCTGGTAATCTTGGTGTCACCCTCAAATGCGCTACTGGCAATCGTGGTCACATAGAACGAATAGCCGTTGACGGTAATCATGTAAGGGATATTGAGCGATGAAGTTGCGCTCGAGGTCATGTTGAAACCAGTACACTTCACAGTGCCGGGAGTAGAACCCGACGGAGATGTAACAAGCTCATAGAGCAGGTTATCCACAGTATAAGTCACGCCCCACACGGGCATGCTTATCGCAACAAACAAGAAAATAGATAAAAGCTTCTTCATATCGTAGTTGTTATAGTTGTTTTTATTGTAGTTATAGCCGTTATAGTCTTAATAGCAGGGATAGGAGTTAACCCCTTAACCCTTTCACTTCACACGGCGAGCAGCACGGTCGATGCGGCGATTGGCCTCGAGGATGCGACCATAAGGGATGCGTCCCTCCTTAACGGCCTTGACGATGATGTCAATGAGTTTGTAAGGACGATCGGCCTCAAAGCCCGTGTTGATGTTGTTGCTGGCACACAGCATGTCGGCACCGGCATTGATAGCGAGAACAACCGAGCGTTCGATGCTATAGTTCTTGAGTATTGCCTCCATGTATAGGTCGTCGGTGATGATGACGCCGTCATAACCCAACTGCTTGCGCAGCACATCGGTGAGCGTCTTGCGCGACAGGGTTGCAGGGTAGTCGGGGTCGATGTTGCGGTTGAAGGTGTGAGCCGTCATGATAAACGGAGCACGGCCTTTCTTGATGAGTTCCTTGAACGGCTCGAGTTCATATTCCTTCCAGCTGCTGGTCACATCCACAAATCCCCAGTGCGAGTCGTTGGTGGCATTGCCATGACCAGGGAAATGCTTGAGCGTGCATGCCACGCCCAGCTTGGCACTCTCGTCGACAAACCAGCCTGCGTGACGCACGATACCATAGGCATCGGGGGCAAAGCAACGCTCTATGGCACCCAGTGGCGGACACTTGGGATTGAGCACATCGACCACGGGAGCCAGGTTGAGGTTAACACCGCTCTCCTTCATCTCGCGAGCGAGCTGGCGAGCATAGTAGCGTGTGGTATCCTCATTGTTGACCTTGCCCAAGTACTGTGCCGAGCGTGTCTTGAGGTAGCCATACTGCGGCTTGAGGCGAGCTACGCGACCGCCCTCCTGATCGGCAGCGATGAGCAGTGGATAGTCGGCCCAGGCATTGAGTTTAGAAGTGAGAGTGGCAAGTTGATCCTTGCCTGTGATGTTGCGAGAGCCCAGCTTGCCTGTGCCAGTGAGGTCAACATCAAAGAGCACGATGCAACCACAGTGCAAGTCGTGCACATAGCGATAGGCATCGCTGTTCTCGTCGACGGTGTTGCCACGGAAGCCCACCATAAGCATGCGAGCAGCCTGTCGACGCAATACGCTATCGGCAGGCAGTGTAGCAAAAAGGCTATTGGCTGCAACGAGCACAATAGCCAGTGTGAGTATGATTCGTTTCATTTAGTTCTTTTTGAAGAAGTCAAAGAAGTAGTAGCAAGCAATCCAGTCAACGCGTATGCCGCGAGCGTAACCCAGCACATGGTGGTCGGCATCGGTTACCTTGCCATCAGTGAGGTTGACGTGGCCCAACTTGTTGCTATTGCCGTCGCGTATGGTACCATCGGTATTGATGTAGCCCACGCGGTTGCCAGCGTTGTCAAATATCTCGAGACGAACGATCTTGCCCAGCGCAGCACCGTTAGCGTCGCGCACGGTGCCATCGGCATCAAAGCTGCCCACTGAGTGGAAAGCGTCGTCGCGTACAACACCGTTGCCGGCAATGCGACCCACAGTCTTATCGTTGGCTGCATCACGCAGCACTTGAGCGTTGCTGCTCATCCACATGCCAGCCATTGCCAGCACCATCATCATTACATATATTCTTAAAGTTTTCATAATAAGTTCCTCCTTGAAATTTTAACTTGTTTTGCAATTAGACTGCATTCAACCCACAAAGTTAAAAGAAAAAGCACAAAAAACCAAAAAACCACCTTAGATAATAAGCAAAAACCCACCTGTCACAGAAAATTATCGCACCTGTATGCTTCATAAAAACTTTTTCAAACATTTTGACCGTAACTACATAATGCTTATATTTGCGAAAAATTTACGATACACAACAACCTAAACTTTCTTGTCGTCTGGTAAAAACAAAGAAAATATTAATTTTTGGTTTATGCTTCGCTTTGGAAATGGCTTGCTGCGCAAGCAAAATGGAATTACCTAACACCTAGAGTATTATTATTTTGTGGACAGAGTCCACCATTTTTCAGGCGTGAGCCATAAAAACTAAACATATCATTTTCTTTTTTGTTCTAAGCAATGTCAGTGCTTGCAGACTTTGGAGAAATCAGAACAAGACGAGTGTTTTTTACGAGAGACAACCTAAACTTTCTTAAACTATGTATTGCTATAAATGCGGTTCTCAACTCCCCGATGGCACGCCTGTGTGCCCTAACTGTCAATCGCTTCTTACCGAGGCTCCTGTTACTCAACGCGACAATAGCGGCAAGACACCCGAAGGCTACTCGCTCAAGGTCGATTCTCCCGAGATGGAGAAATACCTAGGCAAACAACGCAAGTGGCGCAACATCTTCCTGGTGCTTGTGGTATTAGGACCAATTGTTGGTTTCCTTATTGCCGCCCAATTCTCTAGAAACATGACCACCGAGGACGCTGTGATATACGGCCCTTGCGTCTCGCTCATCATGTTCTGTTTTGGCATCTACCCCACGGTGAAGCAAAAACTCCAAAAATCGTATATCGGTGCCGTTATCGACAAGTACTCTAAGACCAAGATTATCGATGACGAGAACACAACACGCATCCGCACAACCTATTACATCGTCACTCGCGACCAGCGCGGAAAGAAACACAAACACAAGAGCACTGGTTATGAGGGAGTATATGACTTCTTGGAGGTGGGCGACGAGATACGCTACTTGCCGCAGTTCGAAAATCCATTTGAGAAGAAGCTGGGCCCCACCGACACTCACACCTGCTGCCAGTTTTGCCAGAGCATAGTGAGCCTCGACAACGACACCTGCCCACGCTGCAAAGCACCCATCCTGAAATAATCCCTGTTCTCCCACAGAGACGCAGAAGTTACAGAGTTTTTAGAGTAGTTTATTTTTAGACAGAAGAACAAAAGATTTTTATAGTTCAAGAACAAATACTAGATAAAAAGAACCGTCCCTTTTATCTATTAGTTTAGTTTTTTAATCCATCTTCCAAAGAACGGATCTTCTATCTCATATTCTGTAGTTTTTATGACATAGCCTTTTTGAACAAGTTTCTTCAAGGCACTGAATGTTGTGCTGGTGGGTACAGATTGGTCCTTTAGCAATGTTTTGACTTTTCCCTCGCTCATCACTTGCATGATACGTCTTTCCTGTCGGGTTAACGACGTCCACAATCGTTCAAAATCCAAGTCATGCAAGTTTACCATTCGTTCTATTGTGAGTTCTATTAAATCCTCTTCTACAGACTCATAATGAAGCATGTCCCATACGTGATATGCCAGTTGTTGAGTATAGTACGGATGACAATGTGTGAAAGTCAGAATTTCCTTTGACACATCAGCAGGAAGTCTCTCTGATACATACCCAAAGAAGTCGTCATAAGGTATCCTGTCAAGTCTCATCAACTGACCGAAATGATAGAATGGCGATTTTTTCTTTTCAAATATACCTTCCATCATTGACTCTTGACTGCCAAGGAATATGTAATTCACATTCTTCTGCAGTTGCATGATGGAGCGCAATTGTTTATCAAAACCTTTGGCAATACTTAATACATCCTGAAACTCGTCTAGTACCACAATCATCCTGTTGTCTTGTGATGATACGCGTTCGAGCAATTCCATAGCATCTTCTAACAAAACCACGGGGTCAACATTAGGCATAAATGCGACATCAATATTTCCTGTTACAATATTGGTTGTGATTGATGGCACAAATCTAAAGTGACTCATTACATGTTTAATGCGCTCTATCGGGTAAAGCTTCAACAATGCCGACATTAAACGACTTGAAAAATTTTGTACACTTGTCACATTTTGCATGTTTATTGTTATGCTCTTACGGCCTGTTTGTTTTACCGCTTTTGCAACAAGGCTCGATTTGCCAAAACGTCGTGGACTTATCAATATGAGGTGGTTTTCACCACTAAGGAAACGCGTGATATATTCACATTCATTAATTCTGTCTGTGAAGTACTCGTTATCGACAACTGTGCCGAATTTAAAGGGATTTTTCATATTGCGAAATTTTTCGTTGCGAAATTTTTCGCAAATATAATTATAAAATTATTACCAACAAAATTTTTGTAAAATAATGCACTGCAAGCACACTAATTGCGCTGATTTTATCATCCATAAGAAATAACAACGCAAATAGTTAGTACTTTCCCGCTAAAACACTCCCCCGACGGCAAAACCGCCGGGCACAGGGGCGCTATCGAGAGATATCCTAACACAGATTAAGCTGAAAAGGGAATTTTATTTCAGATTTAACAGATGGATTCGCTATAGCGACTACAGATAATCAGAAAATCCGTAGTTCTTTTTT
>JAGHTV010000487.1 GCA_018065165.1 Candidatus Sodaliphilus fimicaballi
CTCGATTAACCCCTTAACCCAGTTAACCCCTTATAAAAATGGCCGATAATTACATAGAAAATCAATACAACGATTTCCTGAAACGCCAAGCAAAAAAAGAACAAGAACGTCGCCATCGCATGCACAAGGCTTTGGTGGCCTATCGCAACTCTCTTAAAAAGGACAAAAACGAAACAAATAAACCTTAGATTAGTTGTTTTCTTGGCAATAATTCACTAACTTTGCCGTTGTATAATTAACGACAAAAAACTAAACTTTTTTTATAAAAAAATATATTAAATCATGGCTTTTTTAACAACTGACAAACTCGTGATCGTTGGTGCTGGTGGCGCTATCGGTTCTAACATGGTACAGAGCGTTTTGATGCTCGGTCTTACTCCTAACATCTGTCTTTATGATATCTACGAACCCGGTGTACACGGTGTTTATGATGAGATGTGCACTGCGCATTCCCCGGTGCAAACCTTTCTTACACTGTAGATCCCGCTGAGGCTTTCACTGGCGCTAAGTATATCATCTCTTCAGGTGGTGCTCCCCGCAAGGACGGTATGACTCGTGAGGACCTCCTCAAGGGTAACTGCCAAATCGCTGCCGACTTTGGTGAGAACATCAAGAAGTATTGCCCCGATGTTAAGCACGTTGTAGTTATCTTCAACCCCGCCGATGTAACTGCTCTCACAGCTCTCATCCACTCAGGTTTGAAGCCCAACCAGCTCACTTCACTTGCTGCTCTCGACTCAACTCGTCTGCAACAGCAACTCGCTCAAGAGTTCAAGGTACAACAAGATAAGGTTACTGACGCCTTCACTTATGGTGGCCACGGCGAGCAAATGGCTGTATTTGCTTCAAAGGCTAAGATCGACGGCAAGCCCCTCGCAGAGATGGAACTCAGCGCTGAGCGTTGGGCCGAGATCAAGCACATGACTATCCAGGGTGGTTCTAACATCATCAAGCTGCGTGGTCGCTCTTCATTCCAGAGCCCCGCTTTGCAAGCTGTTAAGATGATCGAAGGCGCTATGGGTGGCGCTCCCTTCACTTGGCCTGCTGGCTGCTATGTAAACTGCGACAAGTGCGGTTTCAAGAACGTAATGATGGCTATGCCCACTACTATCGACAAGGATGGTGTTCACTTCACTGCTCCCGAGGGTACTCCCGAGGAAATGGCTGCTCTCAAGGCTTCTTACGAGCACCTGCAGAAGATGCGTGAGGAGATTATCTCACTCGGTATCATTC
>JAGHTV010000236.1 GCA_018065165.1 Candidatus Sodaliphilus fimicaballi
TTCGGTGGCCACAACGCCAGCATCATTGTCAAGAAGTACAAAGGATAACACTCATCAATCCCATTGATATGGTGTTTTCCCGTCTCATATCACTCATAAAGCTCCTTTTCATCAAGGATAAGGAGCTTTATGTTTTTATACATCGCATCAGCGGCTACTACCCCCGCGACATCGAGCTGTACAAGCTCGCTCTGGTGCACCGCAGCAAGCCCGTGCAGTTGCCCGACGGCCAGTGGGCCAACAACGAGCGACTCGAGTATCTGGGCGACGCAGTGCTCGACCTGGTGGTGGCCGATTACCTTTATGAAAAATACCCTGACAAGCACGAAGGTTTCCTAACCTCGACTCGCGCCAAGATTGTGCAGCGCGAGAGCCTTAACCGCATAGGTCAAATACTGCACCTTGACTCACACGTGGTTTCATCACCCCACTCATCGTCACACAACAGTTACATCAGCGGTAACGCCGTTGAGGCCATCGTGGGTGCCATGTATCTGGACCAGGGATACAAGCGATCACGCAAATTCATCATCAACCGCCTCATTAAGAAACACCTAAACATTGAGGACCTGGTCAACACCGAGAAGAACTTCAAGTCTCGACTCATTGAGTGGACACAAAAGTATCGCATCAACATTGAGTTTGAACTGGTTGATACATTCAACGACACCGACAACAACCCCGTGTTCCGCACAGCGGTAATCCTGGGCGGAATCTATGCTGGTGACGCCACAGGCTACAGCAAGAAGGAGTCGCATCAGGGAGCATCCAAGCTGGTGCTCGAGCGCATCAAGAGCGACGCCATCTTCCGCGAGCAAGTACTTTCTACTGCCACCGAGCAGCCTAAGATATAAGACTACTATAATTTTATGGACCTACTATTTGCCGTACAGTTAGTTTCATTTTCCATTACAGCTACGCTGGCGTTTACACTAGCCGTGTCACGCATATGCCTCATGCGTCGCAACACAATCTACGAGAACTCTCGCTGGATGTTGCTTACGGCTATGATAATCTTTGCCCTACACTTCTTATTGCAAATGAAATATGGCCTACGCGCTAAAGGCGACGACCTGGGTGCGCTGGCCAACATCATATTCTATACTCCCAGCGGTTTCCTCCTCACTGTATCGCAGCTATACTTGCAACGCGGTGGCCGCAAGTGTAAACGCTATGTGATTGTGAGTCTGCTGGGTTACGCCCTGATTCTGGCTGTAATAGGCATAGGACGATGGGCAAACGGCAGTTGGCACATAGGCAACTACCTGTATTTGGCAGTTGCACTTTTCATGATATGCATTGCACACTTCATCATATCGCCTGCTCGCGACTTGCACCGCCTCAACCGTCGTATCGACGCTGAGACCGGTAACCCTGCCGAGGTATATGTACGCACCATGCGCATGGGAACCATTCTCATGTACACATTTAACATTGTAATATGCCTCTCTATCAGCTACACCAAGGCACTCTTTATAGTATGCCCGCTGGCACTGCTGGCCATGACCTACTATGTAGTGTGCTTCACCGCCCTGGGATTTAACATGGCCCAGGTAGCCGATGTCCTTGCCGACCACGAAGAAGAAAGCGAGAAGAAAGATAACGAAAAAACACAAGTAACGGTCAACGGCTTCTCGACCAACAAAGAGGATGAGATCACCCAAGCAGTAACCCAATGGATAGCCGAGGGCGGCATGCGCGACAGCGATGCGTCAATGGTATCGGTGGCTCGTCGCATAGGGGTATCACGTCAGGACCTGTCGACCTATCTCAATCGCAAGCACGGATGCACCTTCCGCATCTGGCTATCTAATGTGAGACTGGAAGAAGCCAAGCGACTTGTAATGGAGCACGAGGACTACAGCAATGAGACCATCGCACAGGAATGTGGTTTCTCATCGGCAAGCCAGCTTTACCGTGTGTTTAAGGCTGCCACGGGCTCTACTCCACGCGAGTGGCGCGAGAGTCAACGATAAATCCTCAAAAAAGCAAAAAAACTATCGAAAACCCCAAAATAGGGCAAATAAAGTGTCGCATTTCCACGAATGCGACACTTTATTTATAGCAATGCAACACATACCACACAAAAAACCTGTCGTGATATGGGCAAAATTTCCTATTTTTGCAAAACTATTTATACACACATTTCAGGACTCTATAAGAGCATTTACACGACAGAATCAAGGCTAATGATGCTTCATCCCCGCCCACAGTTCTATGTGAGCGAGTAGATGGCAACATATCATTGGGATCCTCGATACGATAATTACAACGCATATATATTTATATATACACGATACAGTATTATTTAAGTTCCCTAAGTATTCTAATACCTATTAAGAAGTACGCATCGACGCCTGCTATCCCCCAAAAGCAGGCGTCATTTCATTTTATAAAAAATGTAAAAGTTTTCAGTATTATTGGGTATGTTGAAGGAATTTTAGTAAATTCGCATATCAAATAGGAAGCTCCGCTCCACAACTTAACTCAAAATTAATGAAACCTGTAACAAATATACTGCTGGTTCTGGCTCTGGTGTGCTATGTATTCCTGCCTTTTCTCGACATACAGTTTCAAGGCAGCATAAGCGGACTGGAGTTCACAGCGGGCACCATATCGCGCACAATGTCGTTTACAGGCATTTCTATAGCGCTCCTCCCATTTATAAGCTGTTTCCTTGCAATGGCATTCAACTGCCTCAAGAATAAATACTGGAGTCTCATCTCGGCCATGCTCATAGCATGTGGCCTGTGGTTCTATGCTGTAGCAAGCAAGATACACCAGTTTTCACTCATACACTCGCCCGAGGTTACTCCCGAGAATGGTCTGGGCGAGGGCTTTGCCATCGATGGCGTGGGCATAGGTTACATACTCAGCTGCGTACTCATGGCACTGTCGCTGATATCGGCACTCATATCGCTGTTGCCCTGGAAGTTTAACGATGCCATCGAGAAGGTGGTCGACGACACCATCGACAAGAGTCTGGAAGGTAGCCGCAAGCACATCAAGGCCCTGGGCCATGAGGTGCGTGACGAGTGGAACAAGATTGAATCTAAGTCAAAGCTGCACAGGCACGCAAGTAACAACAAGCAGGCCAACGCCCCCGAGGTCAAGCAACCCGAGGCCTCTACCCCACCGCCCATCGAGGAGGAGATTGACAAGGAAGACGATTCTCGCTTTATGCCCAAGCAATAAGGGTGAAATCACTTGACGAAATAAGTAACGCTCACATCAAGGCACTAGCCAGCGATGTACTGCAGTTGTTGCCCTACGCCCCCAACGAGCAGCAGCTGGGTGCCATTGTGGCTATTGCCCAGTATCTCACCTACAGCGACGAGCGTTCGCTTATGTTATTGAGCGGCTATGCCGGCACGGGCAAGACATCGCTCACGGGTGCCATAGTCAAGGCACTGTCGCAGGCGGGCGTCAAGTGCGTTCTGCTGGCTCCCACAGGCCGAGCCGCACACATCTTCAGCGAGTACTCAGGTCATCCCGCCTATACCATACACCGCAAGATATACAGGCAGAAGGGGTATGGCAGCACCACCTTCAACCTTGCCGAGAACAAGCACACTCGCACACTGTTTATCGTGGACGAGGCATCGATGATAGCCAATATGCCCGGCGACCAGGCAGCCAGCTTTGGCACTGGCAGGTTGCTAGACGACCTCATCACCTATGTATATAATGGCCAAGGTTGCCGCCTGCTGCTTATGGGCGACGACGCACAGCTGCCTCCCGTGGGACAAGTCGAGAGTCCAGCACTCAACGAGAACCTGATGCAGGCCTATGGGTTTACCGTATATCACCTGTACCTCAACGAGATTGCACGCCAGGAATCGCACTCGGGTGTACTGCACAATGCCACCATCGTGCGCCAGTCGATGCAAGACGATGACTGTGCCACCGAGCAAGAGCCTCAACTCGAGCTTGAGGGCTGTGACGACATAGCGGCTGTGACAGGTGAGTTCTTGCTTGAGACGATAAGCGACTGCTATGACCGCGACGGCATCAACGATACCATTGTGATTACACGCAGCAACAAGCGTGCAACGATGTTCAACCAAGGCATACGCAACAGCATACTGTATCGCGAGGACGAACTCGTGGCCGGCGACATGCTGTTGGTGGCCAAGAACAACTATTACTGGGCCGAGGAATATGAGAACCTTGACTTCATTGCCAATGGTGATGTGGCTCGCGTGCGTCGCGTGTGGGGAGA
>JAGHTV010000379.1 GCA_018065165.1 Candidatus Sodaliphilus fimicaballi
TATCGACAATGCCATCGCCGTTAACATCACCCTTGATGGCCGAAGCGTCACGCAGCGTGTAGGCCGCCAGACCATTGCCGGGAGCATATACATAGAGTTTCATCTCGTTGGGATTCACGCCCTTCTCTACGGCAACAGGTGCCTCCCAAGTACTGCTGTTCACGTTACCCATGCCCTGAGTGGGGAATGTCCACATTGAGTGATAGTTAGCAAAGGCTGTACCGCCATCGCTCTCGACAAGTTTGTAAGTAAAGCCAACCTCCTTGCCATGGTCGCTATTAGGATAGAGCATGTAGTTCTTGCCTCCCATAGTGAACGAAGCGAAGCCGTTGCTGCCAGTGTGAGCGGGCTTGATGTCGGCATAACCATCCATGCCGTCGATGATGGCTCCAGTTGAGAAGTTATACAGCGTCACATAAGTGCTCGAACCCTTGACATAGACCTGAGTGGGGCTAACTGGGAACACGCGAGGTGCGAGGTTGAAGTGTGACGCACTCGATGGACTGTAGGCCTGAGCAGTCATGACATTGGTAGCCGACACGGCACCATTATTGATGGTCCAGCGTACAACCTGAGTACCGCTCGACATAGCTCCAAATACATAGAACATGCTTGAAGTTACATCGCCATAGACGTGGCAGTGGTCGATACGCTTAGTAAGTGGCAATGTGGTAGTTACATCGGCACGCTTAACAACTGCACCAGTCTCGGGATCAACCTGATATACGGTAACACCATAGCTCTTAACATCGAGCACAAGGTTGCTTATGCACATGTGACCAGCGTTGTCCTGGAAGATGTCATTACCAGGATAGTACAGTCCTTGAACCGCATTGTCAACCATAACACGCTTGATGCGTTCACCTGTATCGGTACTGTAGTGGTCAATATAGACATTGGCAGTACTTGAACCCTCTGAACGGCCTATCACATATATGCGGTTGCCCTTAACGGTAAAGCCACGATTCATGAGTCCGTTAGAGTCAAATGCCATGTTCTCATAGGGTTCCTTGACCGAGCGTACCCAGTCGTTAACGAGCTCCATATTGCCCACCTTGGCGTAGGTGTCGATGTCTTTCTTCATCACATAGCCAGGCTCATACTCGCCTGTAGGAATTTTAGTTACCTCAAACTGTGCAACCTCGCTAGTTGCATCGTCGCAACCGGCAGCCTTACTGATTACACGCCAGTAGAACTTGCCCTTGCCTATGGTTGCTACCGAGATGGGCACGCTCACTGTGTTGCCACTGCCAATAGCCTTGTCTGAGGCGAAAAGAACCTTGGCAAAGTCTACTTCCTTAGCCACCTCGACGGTGTATCCACTAGCACCCGAGTTGCTGAACTGGAAGCTGAAGTCGCCATCCATCTTAGCACCACCCACGGGCGAGATTAGGTTAACAACGGGGGCCAATGGGTGCTGTGGAACCACGAAGGTCTCTACAGTCGATGGAGTCTCGAAATGGCCGTTCTGGTTAGTGATTACACGCCAGTAATAGGTCTTGAGGCTTTCAAACTCTATAAGATTGATGCTCACCGAGTTGGCAGTAAGGCCAATGCGGTCAAATACAATATTTTCAAAGTCGGCATCGGCAGCAATCTGCAGGTGATATTTAGCCTCCTCTACAGCTGTCCACGAGAAGGTTTGATTCCACTCTACAGTTGCACCGCCCACGGGGGCAATAAGCGTTGTTGCCTCGCTAGGACCTGAGGGAGCATTGACATAGGTGGGAGCAAACTCGTTGCCCCAACCATCAACAATGGTTACTGCAAACCAGTAGCCCGACTGGTACTTGGCATCGAGGGTGAACGATGGTTCGTAAGTGACATTAAGCAAGTAATCGCTCTTGATGCCGCCATAAAACTGGCTGTTGATGTCTTCTACAGGAACGCCCTCGGGGATAGCATACACGGCATAGCGTGCAAGGTGCTTGTTGACCGAGGTCCATGTGAGCTGGTTACCACTGAGGACAACATTTTGTGGGCTGCCCAAGTTTTCCTTTGCCTTCCAGTCCATACAGGGTATGATGGCCTTGTGAGTGAAGGTATTCTTTGCAAGATAAGCACCGAGGCCTGTACAAGTGGGACCATTGATATACTTGGCAGAGTAGAAGTTTACACCCGATGTACCCACGTTGGCATACTGGCGGGTGAGAAGGATTTGCTTGTTAATTTCGTCCCAGTCTTCCTGAGTGTTGGTCGACGCCATGAAGTAGATGTTGGTACTTGCATAGTGGTGACGGCCAAAGTGGTCGGCTACATAGCTCCACCAGTGAGTCATAGGACCAAAGGGGTTGGTAGAGTGTGTAGTCTTCCAGTAGAGCTGGGGAGAGATATAGTCGATGGTGCCATCCTCGAGCCACTGCACGCAGTCGCTGTAGATTTGGTTATACTGCCAGTCGCTTGCCTTACAGTACTTTGACGGCGGGTCGATGCCGTGACGGGCAGCCACGCTGCTACTTGAGCACGATGCACCAGCAGGACCTATACCAAACTTGACATAGGGCTTGGTTTCCTGTACCATATTGTACATTTCCTTAACCATAAGATCAACGTTGGCACGACGCCAGTCGCCTATGGTCTTGCCCGAGCCGCTCTGTTGCCACAGTGTGTAGTCGGGAGCGGTAGCGTCCTCGGGAGTACCGTCGCCGGGATAGAAGTAGTCGTCAAAGATGATGCCGTCGATGTCGTAGTTGGTAATCATCTCGCGACACACGTTGAGCAGACGTTCACGCGATTCCTTAAGTGCGGGATTGAACACAATGCGCTTGCCCACCTGCATGAGTATGCCCGAGTTCTTGAGTTCAACATCCTGAGGTGTATTACAGTCGGTACCGCTACTGTTGCTGAAACGATAGGGGTTTACCCACGCGTGGCACTCGATACCACGCTTGTGGCACTCTTCAACGGCAAATGCCAATGGGTCCCAACCGGGATCCTTGCCACGAGTACCAGTGAGGAAGCTCGACCAGGGCTCGTAGCTCGACTTATAGAGGGCATCGGCCATGGGACGCACCTGCAAGCACACGCCGTTCATGTTGGTGGCAGCAAAGCCGTCGAGCATGTCGATGAGCTGTTGTTTTTGCTTGTTTATTACAGTGGTTCCTGTGCCTCGAGTTTGAGGCCAGTCGATATTGGACACGGTAGCAATCCACACTGTGCGCATCTCGCGCTTGAGAGCTTCTTGTGCTACAAGGCTCAGCGACAAGCACATCGCAGCCATAGCCAATAGGATTTTCTTCATAATTTATGGATATTTGAGGTTTATTATATTCTATTTATTAGTAAGGTACTTGCCACAAAGTTAGATAATATTTTCAATAAAATGTAATTTTTTTTTATTTTTGTGCAACTTTTCGATATTGTCGCTGCATCTAATGC
>JAGHTV010000265.1 GCA_018065165.1 Candidatus Sodaliphilus fimicaballi
AGGTTCTTCCCGCTCCTCAAACTACAGGCGGCATGCCACTTATGGATGCAGTATCTAACCGCAAGTCATCACGCGACATCGACCCCAATCAGGTGGTTACCAAGCAGGAGTTAAGCAACATGCTGTGGGCGGCATGGGGTCTCACTCACGACGGCAAGCACACCGTGGGCACTGCCATGAACCGTCAGGAACTCACAGTGTATGTGATTACACCTACCGAAATTAGCCGTTACAATCCCGAGGCTAACACGCTAACCACCGTTGTCAAGGGCGACTTTCGTGCCGATGCTGGTAGTCAGGAATTTGCTCAGAAGGCTCCCGTAAATATTGTCTTCGTTGTTGATACTCAAAAGCAAAAGAGCGTTGAGTATCAGGGCTACACCGTGGGTGCTGCTTCACAAAATGTTTACTTGTATTGTGCTTCGGTTGGGTTGAAGACCGTCGTTCGCGGTATGTTTGACCACGACAAGTTGCCCCAGGTCCTTAACCTGGGCGAGGATGAGCGTGTAGTGCTGGTACAGACTGTAGGCCGCTAATCTTGATATCATCTCTGTCAACAATGCGTCAATTACTGTTTGTGGCAATCGCTGGTGTCATTGTTATGTCGCTGGTGTGTGCGTGCTCGGGTAGTGATGGCAGTCAGGAGACTGTTGTCAACGATACCGTGTATCGTCGCCTGCTCGTGTCTTGCGGCGAGACTCCTATGCAGCCTGGCGAGTGGGATGGGGAAGTGCACTCGCTTCCCGTTCATGTTCCTCCTGGACGCCTTGCCGAGCTGTTTCGCGATACCAACGACTTGCAACTCACGGCTGCCCAGGCTATAGGCATCAAGCCACTCAACGGATTAAGCGGTGTCTACAACGACCGGCCGCTGGTGGTGAAGATAAACACTTGCGATGACTACCTGATAGGCGACCTCACCTATTCAATGCCTTATCTTGTGCCGCAAGCCGCTACGCTGTTGCACGACATTGGGCGTGCCTTTCGCGATACTGTCAAGGCTCGCGGTGGCAAGGAGTATCGCATCAAGGTTACAAGCCTCATGCGTTCCACTTACAGCGTGTCACGCCTCAAACGCCGCAATCGTGCCGCTACCGACAATTCGTGCCACCTATATGGCACCACATTTGATGTCAGCTGGACCAACTTTGACTGCCGTGACTCGAGCTATGTGGTTTCGCTCGAGGACCTTAAGAATATCCTTGCCGAGATTGTTTGGGAAAAACGTGAACAGGGACGCTGCTATGCTATATTTGAACGCAAGCGTGGTTGCTTCCACATTACGGCAAGGTGAGATTTTTTAATAAAAAACAAGAAACAATGACCGAACAAAACGCAATTGCTAACTATCTGAAATATGCAGGTGTCAAGGAACTTAACATCAAGGCTGCCCTTGTCGACTGCGATGGTGTACTCTATGACTCAATGAAAAACCACTCTCGCGCATGGGTAAAGCTCATGACCAAGAATGGCATTAAATGTACTCGCGATGAGTTCTACCTCATGGAAGGCATGGTGGGAACCGAAGTCATTAAGACCAAGTTCAAGACCGGCGCCGGCAAGGTGATTACCGACGACGAAGCACAGGCGCTGTATGGCGTAAAGAGTCGATACTTTCGCGAGCTGGGCGAGGTTCCCGTTATTGATGGTACCCTCAATGTGCTCAATTATCTTAAGGAGCAAGGCGTGAGCAGCGTGTTGGTGACAGGTTCGCAACAGGTCTCATTGCTCAATCGCATCAGTAACGACTATCCTGGCATCTTTGACGACCGTACTGTTACCGGTCACGATGTGAAGCGTGGTAAACCCAATCCCGAGCCCTACCTCAAGGGCATAGCAAAGGCGGGTGTCAAACCTAGCGAGTGCATCGTAATCGAGAATGCTCCGCTTGGTGTGCAGGCTGGTCACGCCGCAGGGTGTTTCACTGTTGCTGTGACAACAGGCCCCATAGGCGAGAAAGAACTGTATAAGGCTGGTG
>JAGHTV010000469.1 GCA_018065165.1 Candidatus Sodaliphilus fimicaballi
CTATAGACTTTCGAGTCATCAGTGAAACCTTCAGGGAATCCATTTTCTAACTGAATGCGGAAGTAGAGCGTGTCAACAGGCGTATTCCAGCCCTGGCCCCAAACTGTGTGACACAGGAAGTCCTCACCCGTGTAGCGGTCGTCGAGATAACGCAACCTATAGTTGATAGTATATTTAACATCGCCTATGATAGTGAGGTCAGGCTTACCTATGACGATAATCTTGTTAAATGCAGGAGTGTCGTCATCCTCAACCTTGAATGTGCGACCGTCTACATTTACATTATCGACTACTGTGCGATACTTGTATTCCTCGAGCTGCCCATTGGCTCCGGGGAAGCCATAAGAGAATGCAGTGGGGATATACTTGTAAATGCCATGACGGTACTCACTGAAGTTGACAAAGAGAAACTCGGTGACATCCCACGAGTTATCCTCGTGAACCACAGCATCGATCATGGCGCAAGGAAGCGTATAGCCGCCCCTGTCGGCCCTCGCACTCACTGCTGCGAGAACAATGAGCAGAAAAGATATAAAATACTTTTTCATAATCGAAATATTAGTATTGTCTTATTACGACAAAATCTCGCACAGCACACAGCATGTGCGAGATTTGTATAATTCATACGGTTTACCAGCTGCCGCCACCGCCGCCGCCACCGCCGCCGCCCGAGAACGAGCTGCCGCCACCTGAGTAGCCGCCCGATGACGAAGACGATGTGGGGTCAACGCTTGCCTTAGCAACTGCATCCTTAATAGAGTTAGCCACGCTGGCCGAAATTGTATTGGCCATAAATGACGATGTCATGTAGGCATTACCCACCGACGAGCTGTAGTACCAGTCGTGGTTGGTCATTTCGATGTCCTTGAAAAGGTCCGCCCACTTATCGCTAAAACCGAATACCATAGCATACGGGAGGACACTGTAGAAATAGGCAGGATCCTCGTCGACAAGCATCTTGAGCTTGGGCATCTCGGCAGTCTTGATAAACTCATGCAAGCCTAAGAGTTCGCCCATCAACTTGGTGCGGTATTCAGTGTCATTGACGCAACGATCGCACATGTAGCTGACCAGTGCCAATACCAGACATCCTATATGGAAATACCAAATTGGCACACAGAATGTTGATTCGTCAAAAGCAGCATAGTGTATACCAAAACCTAATGCAAATATTGCCAAACACAGAATAGCCTCGCCTATTTTACCCTTTGTTGAACGCAAGTTGCGCTTGGGAGCATTAATCAGGCGTACAATACCTATCAGGAATGCAGCACCAATACTTGACATAGCGCCTATCATGGCAAGGCCAGTATCGAACATGTCAGTAACATGACCTGTCCAGAAAACACCCACAGCGGCTACAAGCAGGAGTAACCACCAGCCACAAGCCCAGCTATAATCAACGAGAGAATGCTTGCCAGTGTACATGGCATCGAGCGATGAGGTAGCTGCCCTCATCTCGGTATGACGGTCGCCCAACAAACTGATATAAACAGTCTTCTTGCTACCGAATATAGCTTTCATAAACAAATGCTGATATCGTGGAGCATCGGGCATGAGGGGAACCCTCTGGGTAAGCTTAAGGTCGGCATGCTTTCCACCACGTCCCTTGCGGTCGGGGATCTCCTCAATGGTAATATATCCACGATGAGCCAGCCAGGGTACGAGTGATGCAAGATCCTCGGGGTCGGTGCTGTCGTCGATAATCTTTCCCACCTCGGCACTACTTATTCCATCGGGAGGATAGAACGACACGACAGGAATGGGGTCGCGACGACGGGTCTTGACGATCTCGTAGAAGAACATTGCAATACACACAATTGCAAGCAGTACAAAGGCGTAAAAGATGAACAAGTTCTTACCCTCAGCCTGCCAGAAACCCTGAGGCAACGAAGCAGAGATTGTAATAGCATTGTTAGCTGGCAGGTTTTGAACCGACCCCACAATAGTGTGCGTAGCCGCATCGTAGTGCATCTCAACGCTATCGGCATTGACTGTGCTACCACGGCTACCGCTATATAAGTTCAAGTTCTTAACCGTAGCGGCAGGCAGAGCCTTGTCAAACTGAATGTTGAAGGTCATCTGCTCGGCAACGGTATTCCAGCCGTCACCCCAGATGGTGTGACACAGGAAATCTTCACCATCAAAACGGTCGTCATATACTGCACGGTGTAGTGGATAGTATAGACTTGCAGCCCCTCGACATAAGAGTTGGCAGAACCTATCCTAATGATAGTGTTCTCGGTCGCGGTATCATCGGTATCGGTAGTATAGTCGTAACCGTCAACCCAGATATCCTTGATGCGATTCTTATATACATTCTCCTTCACCGAGCCGTCGGGCTTGGTAAAGCCATAGAAAAATCGTGATGGAATGTACTTGTATACACCATGGCGAGGCTCAGAGAACTCGACGTTCAGCGTCTCGATGACATCCCACGTGCTATTCTCGTGCACCACAGCATTGATGCTTACACTCTTGAGAGTGAAACCGCCCATATCGGCACGTGCCCACGAAATCGTGAGCACGCCCAGTAATATAAAAGTTAGAAATCGCTTCATAGCGGAGCAATTATTACTTTAGTCAATCTTATACGCCGAAGCTTGCAGCTACATCAACATTCTGACGATCGGCAGGTGAATCAACCTGGAAGTAAGGCACCTTCTCAAAGCCAAACATGTTAGCGATGATGTTAGTGGGAACAGTCTGTACACGGTTGTTCTGCTGGCGAGCGGTACCGTTGTAGTAGCGACGGCTCTTCTCGATGTCACCCTCGATGTTAACGAGTTGGTCTTGCAGTTGCAAGAAGTTTGTGTTAGCCTTAAGTTCGGGATAAGCCTCGCAACGAACCATAAGGTTGCGGATGCTTGCACTGATTTCCTTCTCCTGCTCGATGCGTTGAGCCATGGGAGC
>JAGHTV010000510.1 GCA_018065165.1 Candidatus Sodaliphilus fimicaballi
GCAGCAGAGTTCAACGACTCGGCAGGCATTGTTGCTGATCCTATTGTGGCCTATATGGGTAAGGGCGATATTGACAATGCTATCGAGCTACTGAAGCGGAAGATGATTGACGCTGCTAAGCGTATGGACTTCTTGGAGGCAGCTCAATATCGTGACGAAATTGTTAAACTAACCGAGAAATTAAGTGATAAAGAACGAACAACATAAAAACAGCCGTCACATCGAAGGTCAATGGCTGCCCACGACCAAGAAAGAGATAGAACACTTGGGATGGGATCATATTGATGTGATTCTATTTACAGGCGATGCTTACATCGACCATCCATCGATGGGAACTGCCGTGATAGGTCGTGTACTCGAGGCACATGGCTATAAAGTTGCCATCGTTCCTCAACCCAACTGGCGCGACGACCTGCGAGATTTCAAGAAACTGGGCAAGCCACGCCTGTTTTTTGGGGTAAGTGCAGGTGCAATGGACTCAATGGTCAACCACTATACTGCAATCGTCGCCGTCGCAGCGATGATGCCTACACCCCCGACGGACGAGCAGGTGCACGCCCCGACTACCCTACTGTAGTATATAGCAAGATTCTTAAAGAGATATGGCCCGATGTACCCATTATTGCAGGAGGAATTGAGGCTTCATTACGCCGACTGGCACACTACGACTACTGGCAAGACAAGTTGCGTCCCTCAATAATGGTTGACGCACCTGTTGATATCATCACCTATGGCATGGGCGAGCTAGCAACCATCACTATAGCCAATGCCTTAAGAGACGGAGCTAACATCAACGACTTGACTGATGTGCCACAAACTATAGTGCGACGCCCTGTTAGCGAAATCCCTGAAGCCACAAATGGGGACAATGTGGTGATGCACAGCTTTGAAGAATGTTTACAATCAAAACGTGCCCATGCTGAGAATTTCCGTAACATCGAGATTGAAAGCAACAAATGGCACGGACGCACAATGTGGCAACAAACAGGAGATATCGCGATTAAAGTAAATCCGATGAATCCACCCATGACAAGCGAGCAAATAGACGCTTCGTTTGACCTGCCATACACCCGATTGCCGCACCCGCGATATAAGGACAAACGCATTCCTGCCTACGAGATGATACGCCACTCGGTCAACATGCATCGTGGTTGCTTTGGCGGTTGTGCATTTTGTACCATTAGTGCCCATCAGGGCAAATTCATTGCCTCTCGCAGCAAGCAATCAATCATGCGAGAGGTAAAGCAAGTGACCAAGATGGCCGACTTCAAGGGTTACATCAGCGACCTGGGCGGCCCCAGTGCCAACATGTATGGTATGCACGGACACGACCTGGATAGATGCTCACGTTGCACCCGTCCATCTTGCCTGCATCCCAAACCTTGCATCAATCTCAATAACGACCACAGCAAACTGCTTGACATATACCACAGCGTTGACGCACTTCCCGAGGTAAAGAAGTCATTCATAGGCAGCGGAGTGAGATACGACCTGTCGATGCACAAGAGTGGTAATCCTGCAGTTGACAAAATCAATGCACAATACAATGAGGAACTGATACGCTTCCATGTATCGGGTCGCTTAAAAGTAGCACCTGAACACACTAGCGATGAAGTGCTGAATGTGATGCGTAAGCCCTCTTTTGAACTATTTCGCAAGTTCAAGGCAATATTTGACAGAGTCAACAGCAAGTACCACTTAAAACAGCAGATAATACCCTATTTCATTTCGTCGCATCCTGGATGTCAAGAGGTTGACATGGCAGAGCTGGCTGTTCTTACTCGCGAACTCGATTTCCATCTCGAGCAAGTACAAGACTTTACCCCCACACCCATGACAGTGTCGACCGAGGCATTTTATACAGGACTACATCCCTACACGCTGCAACCTATATTCACAGCACACAGCAAGGAGGAAAAGCTAGCACAACGGCGATACTTCTTCTGGTATGACAAGAAGTATAAGCACGAGATTATTCAAGCACTGCGACGCTTGCATCGTCCCGACCTCATAAAACGATTGTACCCCAAAGGATGATTTTAGCCTTCACAATTATAAATTGTGAGACAAACAATGCTTGTCAATCGAATAAAAGCATTACCTTTGCGGAAATAATATAGAACAAACTTAATAACACAAATATGAAATCATTAATCAAAACAACTGTTATGGCTTCAGTAGTAGCACTGCTTTCTTCGGCAGGTTGCAATGACAACACAGCCACCAACAACCTGGTTGCAGACAGTAGCCAAGTAGAGAAGCAAGAGTTCACACCCGAAGTGCTCAACTCATTTGGTCGAGTTAGCGGCGCACAAGTGTCACCCGACGGAAAGAAGATACTCTTTGCTGTAAACTCAATCAACATTAAAGAAAACAAGGGTAATAACAACCTGTGGGTAATGGACATCGACGGCAGCAATGCCAAGCAAATCACTCACACACCGCGTAGCGAGGGCAATGCTGTATGGATTGACGGCGGTAACAAGATTGCCTTCACTTATTGCGACGAGAAAGATGACTGCGTGACTCAAGTGTGGACAATGAATGCCGATGGTAGTGGCCGCAAGTGCGTCTCTCAAATGGAGAAGGATGTTGAGGGCTTCACATTCTCGCCCGACGAGAAGAAGATTGTCATCGTTTCAACCGTGAAATATGGCAAGACCGTTCAAGATTATTATCCCGAGATGGAAAAGAGCAATGCCCGCATCATTGACGACATGATGTATCGTCACTGGAATGAGTGGACTGCCGAGATTCCTCACCCCTTCGTTGGTAACTTTGACGGCTCAAAGGTAACCGACGTTAAGGATGTACTCGAGGGTACACAATATGAATCACCCATGCGTCCTTGGGGTGGTGTTGAGCAACTGGCTTGGACCCCCGACAGCAAGAAACTCATCTATGTATGCCGCAAGAAAGTGGGCAAAGACTATGCTCTGTCAACCAACAGCGACCTCTATGTGTATGACACAGAGGCTGGCAAGACAACCGACAACCTGACCGAGGGCATGATGGGTTATGACAACAACCCCATCGTATCAAAGAGTGGCAAGATTGCCTGGCTGTCGATGGAACACGATGGTTATGAGGCCGACAAGAACCGCATCTTCTTGATGGACAAGATGGGTGGCGAGAAGGTTGACCTTACTGCTAACTGGGATTACAGTGTTGACGCAATTAAGTGGTCACCCGACGAGAAATACATTTACTTCATATGCCCATTCCAGGGCACTTGTCCCATCTTCCGCATGGAGGTTGCAACACAAAAGGTCGATACAATTGCTGCTGGCCAGTATGACTATGACGGCGTTGAGTTTATCGACAACGACAACCTTGTAACAATGCGTCACTCATTCCTCGCTCCCAACGAAGTGTTTAGCATCAAGATTGGCGAGGAGCCCAAGCAATTGAGTAATGTAAATACCCAACTGCTCGCATCACTTGACGAGGTAACTTGCGAGAAGGTAATCGTAAAGGCTACCGATGGCAAAGACATCACTACATGGGTATTGTTGCCACCCAACTTTGACAAGAACAAGAAATATCCTTCAATCTTCTTCTGCGAGGGCGGTCCTCAATCACCCGTAAGCCAGTTCTGGAGCTATCGTTGGAACCTGCGTATCATGGCCAACCACGGTTATGTAGTAATCGCTCCCAACCGTCGCGGTCTGCCCGGTTTCGGCACTGAATGGAATGCTCAAATCTCGGGTGACTATGCAGGCCAATGCATGAAGGATTACTTGAGCGTAACCGACTACATGAAGGAGCAGTCTTACATCGATGGCGACCACATGGGTTGCGTGGGTGCAAGCTTTGGTGGATATTCAGTATACTGGCTCGCAGGTAATCACAACAAGCGCTATGCTTGCTTCCTGTCACACGCAGGTATCTTTGACTTGAGAGCTCAATACCTTGAGACTGAGGAAATGTGGTTCGTCAACTGGGATCTGGGCGGTGCTCCCTGGGAGAAGGACAATGCAGTTGCACAAAAGTCATTCAGAGAGGCTGATCCTAAGAACTTCGTTCAAAACTGGGACACTCCCATCATGGTTACAACA